>NZ_DBFEGU010000344.1:0-21519 GCF_048329335.1 Eggerthella sp.
CGCTGAAGTCCGATCTTGGTTTCGGCCCTCGCCCGCCCCCCGTCTTGAGGGTGCGCGCTCGGGCCGGGTTTCCGTTCGCAAGAATCGTTTGCTTGGCTTTTCTCTTCTTCGCTGTTCAGTATCCGGTTTTCAAGGTTCTGCAGTATCCTTTCGGATCCCGCTGCGCTTGTTTGTTTCAAGCGCGTGAGGAAATACTTTACTGTATCGTTTCTTTCCTGTCAAGAACTTTTTTCAAAATTCTTTGAAGCCGTTCGGAGATTGCTTATCTCTTTGGTGCTTCAGGAGAGATCCGTTCCGCGCTTTCCTCAAACGCGGGTTTTGTATATTACCCGTAAGGTGTACGTAAGGCAATGGGTAATTTTGCAAAATCTCAAACTTTTTTTGCTCGGATTGGCAAAACCCCAGGTAAAGATCTAATAACGCCGGCAAAACAACGTGGCACCCTCCACGAGTGCCACACATACCGGTTGATTATCGATTCCCTTTGCCGTGCTGTCCCCCACCGCCACCATGGCCGTGCTGTCCGTTCCCTGAGCCTCTTCCTTCGCTGTCCCCTGAGGAAAGCGCCGCGATTCTGTCGCGCAGCTCACGCATGGAAAGGCTCGCGCATTCTTCAAGCGTCACGCTGGGGTCGAGCTCAACGAGCTCGAGAGCGGCGCGGTAGCGGCCGACGCCCATGCCTGCAGAGACGGCGGCTTCGCGCGTTCCCTCGTCGACGGCATGGCAGGAGCCGCGGCAGGGAAGCGCGCTCAGGCATGCGTCGCTCTGCTGGCGGATAGCCTCCGCCTGTCGTGCATCGTCGGAAGTGACGCTGATCTCAATGTACGAGTCCTCTTGCGCATAGGGCGAGAACGCATCGCTTTGCGTGAGGAGGCTGAGAGCGTCCGCATACCCGCGACCCGTAAGCGACACGGCATCGAGCAATGACTCCCCATCGCCGTTGAGCGCCTCGACCCGAACGACGATGCCAAACCGGTTGACCCCAAGCTCGATGGAAGGGTTGACATCAATGCCTACATAGGTAGTGGGCTGCGCGTACGCGAAGCCTCCGAATCCCGCGAAAGCCAGTGCGAGACACGCGGCGAGCGCCGCAGCGGCACGACGCAGAGGAATGATGCGCGCGCGGGCGTGCTTGCGCGGTGCGGCAGCGCTTGCGGGAGCCGTTTCCGCCGAAACGCCAGACGCCTCCGCAATGCTTGCTATATAGGTAAGGGTGCCACGCTTCACGTCGTCGGGAACGGTCACGTTATCGAACGCCTGGCGCACCCGCGTATCGAGGTCGGTCATGACAGCACCTCCTGCAATTGCTTCTTGCCTCGCGCGAGCCATGAGTACACCGTGTTCACGGGAGCATCCACCATCTGCGCGATCTCCGGAGCGGTATAACCCTCGTACAGAGAAAGATACAAGGGAGTGCGAGGGGGATCGTCAAGGGAACGCATGGCGTCCACCACCTCGCTGGAGAACGATGCGGGCTGCGTGGCCGGGTCGTTCGAAGCTGCGCAAACCGCGTCGTCGAGCGACACCGCGCGACGGGATGCGGCCTTGAGCATGTCCTTGCATACGTTGGCGGTCACCCGAATGAGCCACGCCTTGCAGTGCTCGTCGTCGTTGAACGCCACCTGATCGGCAAGCGCGTACTTCAAAAACGCGTCCTGAAAGGCATCCTGGGCGTCGGCGTGAGCGTGGAAGTACAGCACGGCGACGCGCCATACCGCATCGCCGTGCCGCTCTATCGCCCTCTCGATGTCTCCTGCCGATCGCACGCGCACCGCCCGCTTTCGCTAGCGGCGCATGCCGTGATGGCCGCGACCGTTACCCGCGCCGTAGTTATCGCAGATGCCATCGCCGTCGGCGTCGACGTAGCCGGCACCGCCGCCGTTGCCGTTGCCGCAACCGTAGCCTGAGCCACGTCCGTTACCGCAGCCGTTAGCGTAGTTGTCGCATACGCCGTTTCCGTCGGCGTCGGCGTAGCCGGGGCACGATCCCTGTCCGTTCGCGCAGTTGTCGCCGATGCCGTCGCCGTCGGCATCGGCGTAGCCCGCGCACGAACCTTGGCCGTTCGCGCCCTTGCCGACGCCGTAGTTGTCGCACACGCCGTCGTTGTTGCGATCGACGTATTCACCGCGCACGGTGGCGATAGCCGCGCCGACCGTCGCGCCGGCGTCGCTGTCTCCCGCTGCGCGCATCGCATGATGAGCGAGCGACCCGACTCCGCCGGACGGACACCAAGTTTGCTGCATGCCGTTGGCGAATGCGATGGTGGGCACGGCGAGCAGCACGAGAGCCACAGCTGCCACGATTGCGATCACGTTCTTCTTCATTTCGGTCGATCCTCCTGTTGTCGTTCGCTTCGTCCTTCATATGCAAAACGAACGAGGGGCGCGAATCCTTGCAAATATTTTCAAAAACTTTTCCAGAAGCAAAGCAGGCGGCCCGAAAGCCGCCTGCCGATTATTACACGATTCGAGGAAACGGGCTACACCAGCTTCACGAACTTTCGCTTGCCCACCTGCAGCGTCGCGCCCGCGAGCAGCGCAGGATCCACGTTGTAGGACTTCGCAGGCAGCGCTTCGCCGTTCACCTTGACACCGCCGCCGTCGATAAGACGACGCGCTTCGCCGGCGCTTGCAGCCAGGCTCGCATCGGCCAAAAGCTTCGCCAGGTACACGGTTCCGTCGTCGTTGGGCGTGAGGTCGGCTGCAAACTCGGGGATGTCGTCCGGCACGGCATGCTGTTTGAACACGAGGTCGAACTGCTCCTCGGCCGCCTGCGCCGCCGCCTCGTCGTAATACGCGGCTACGATATTCTTCGCCAGAGCGCGTTTCACCTTGTTCGGATGCAGCTCGTCGGCGGCCAGACCGCGCTCGATCTCGTCGATCTGATCGACCGGCAGCGCCGAGGCGAGACGATAGTACTTCACCATGAGCTCGTCGGGAATGGACATGACCTTGCCGAACATATCGGCAGGCTCGTCGGTGAGGCCGATGTAGTTGCCGTAGCTCTTCGACATCTTCTGCACGCCGTCAGTGCCCTCGAGCAAGGGCAACGTGAGGCACACCTGCGGCTCCATTCCCATCTTCTCCATGAGCTCGCGACCCGCCAACAGGTTGAACAGCTGGTCGGTGCCGCCCAACTCGACATCGGCTTTGATGACGACCGAGTCGTAGGCCTGCATGAGCGGGTAGAGGAATTCGTGCAGGCTGATGGGCTGGCTGTTGGTGTAGCGCTTGTGGAAGTCGTCGCGCTCGAGGATGCGGGCCACCGTGAAGTTGCTGGCCAGCTTCAGCAGGTCCTCCATGTTGAGCGAAAGCAGCCACTCGGAGTTGTAGCGCAGGGTGGTCTTCTCGGGGTCGAGGATCTTGAACGCCTGGTCGACGTAGGTTTGGGCGTTCGCCTTGATCTGCTCGGACGTGAGCTGCGGACGCGTGGTGTTGCGACCCGACGGATCGCCGATGAGCGCGGTGCCGTCGCCGATGATGAGCGTCACGCCGTGGCCGAGATCCTGGAACTGGCGCAGCTTGCGCAGCGGCACGGCATGGCCGAGATGGATATCGGGAGCAGTGGGATCGACGCCCAGCTTGATGTTGAGCGGCGTGCCCCGCTTGAGCTTCTCGAGCAGCGCGCTCTCCGGCACGATCTGCGCTGCGCCGGAAGCGATGGTGTGCAGTTGTTCTTCCGCGGAAAGCATGGTCTTCTCTTCCTCTCTATACACGTAGCTCATGATTCTACCATAGGGAGCAAGGAGGAGCCGTGCGAACGGCGCGCCCGCCATCGAGATGAGCGGAGTCGAAGAATCTCTCACGGGATCAGCTGTCAACGATTCAGCTGTCGCCGCACGGGATCCTTCGACTCGCTGCGCTCGCTCAGGATGGCGGGGTGGGAAGGCTCGTTCGGGATGGCGGGAAGAGCCTAGGAAACGCCCCTGAATAGATGACCGCTGGTGGTGCCGGGGGTTTTGGCGATGGCGTTGCCGTCGGCGTGGGCCACGTTGCGCGCTCGGACGGCGCGCTGCACGGCCTTCGTGGTCTCCTCGACGTTCATGAGCGTGGTATCCACCAGGAACGACGTGATGCCCGCATGGATGAGGTCGGGCAGGGTCTGGGCCACATCGAGCTGAACACCGTTGAACAAGTGACTGCGGCCGAGCGCGTCGGTGACGACCGGGAACTCGTAGTCCTTGCGATCGCGCAGAAAATGCGGGCTCTTGCGGCGCGGACACTCGGCGCAGTTCTCGTCGCAGGGGCCTTGGCTCATGAGCAGGCAGTGCTCGGTGACCATGAGCTCTTGGGCGCCGATGATGGTAAGGCCTAGCTCAACCGGTGCATCTTCGGCGATGTCGGCGATCTGGCCCAGCGTGAGCTCGGGCGACAGCCACACCCGGCGCGCTCCCAGCTCGGCGGCCGCTGCGAGCGATAGCGGATTCGTGATGGGGATGTGCGGCCCTACTTCGACCTCGCATCCCAGCTCGGCGGCGCGCACGAGGCCGGCCAGATTCTCCACGAGCACAGGCTTGCCTGGCTTGACGTAGCGCCAAGGATCGAAATCGATGGCCGCCTCGCGCGTGCCCGGAACCTGGTCGTGTTCAACAGTTGGCAGCGCCACGACGGCCTGCTTCGGATAGCCCGCTTGCTCTGCAGTGGCAGAACGTTGGCCCGCCACCACGGCCTCGCCGCGCTTGTAGTTGAGCGCAGGCACGTAGATGATGTCAGCGCCTGCCCGCTTCGCCGCGCGTGCGCAGGCAGGATTCGTGGCCCACGCCGCGATGCGCACGCCGCGCGGGCGCGCGGGCGCAAGCGCCGTGCGCTCCCGCACACGCGGCAACGCACGGTTGCGCGTGGGCGCGAGCAGCTGCTGCGCAAGGTCGTCGAGCGCGGCGGCGCGCACGCGGTGCAGCTGCGAGAAGCCGATACCCACACCCTCATCGAGTTCGACCTCGAGCGATTCTAGCAGAAACGGAGTTTGACCCAGGCGATCGACATGCGCACGCACGTCGTCGACCGTCACCGGCTTCGTACGCGCGGGCTCGATCGCAACGCCTTCGGCTGCGCCGATCGGGGGGGTATGGGCTGTCGCCGCACGGGATCCCTCGACTTCGCTCGGCTGCGCCTCGCTGCGCTCAGGATGACGCGCTGCAGCGCTCGGCGCCAGCGAGAACTCTACGCGCAGCGGCTGGCCGATGCGCAGCACCACGCGACCCGTCACCGCGACGCGCGGCTCGAATACGTCGTCTTCAAACGCCGCTTCGGCGCTGCGGACGCGGAACACGCGGTCGCCCTTCCCCACCGGACGGTCGGGCGCCATGCGAACATTGCCTTGCTTGTCGAGAGACACCTGGTCGAGCGTGTAGGCGAAGTGACCCTTGTTCGTCCAGAACTCCAACACGTCGCCCGGTGCGAGCGGCCGCTCGGCCGCGACGGTGGCGACGCCGTTCTTCGCCGACGTCACGCGACCCACGAACACGCCGCGGTTGTTCGGGCGCCCGTAGCTCATGATGTCGTTGCCGCGCTGGTTCTCCAGGTAGGCCGTGGTGAACCCGCGGGAGAACGCCTCAGCCAGGGTGCGATGTTCGTCTTCGGCGGCCCGCACGTCCTTGCCGCTTCCCGCAGCGCGCTCGGCCAGCGTGCGATCGAGTACGGCGCGGTACGTCTGCGTGACGGCGAACACGTACTCGGGCGACTTCATGCGACCCTCGATCTTGAACGACGTGACGCCCGCTTCCACCAGTTCGGGCAGCAAGTCGATGGCGCACAGGTCCTGCGGGGACAGCAGATGCTCGCCCGGCGCGGGCAGGTTCTTGCGCAGCGCCACGTTGTGCAGCGTGTAGGGCAGACGGCACGCCTGGGCGCACAGCCCGCGGTTCGCCGAACGGCCGCCGATGAGCGACGACATGAAGCACTGGCCGGAGTAGCACACGCACAGCGCGCCGTGAGCGAACGACTCCACCTCCATGCCGTAGCCGTCGGCCACCTCGGCGAGATGGGCGATCTCGAGGACGGACAGCTCGCGTGCCAGCGTGACGCGCTGGGCGCCCAGCCTCGCCGCCGCCTCGATGCCGGCCGCGTTATGCGTGTTCATCTGCGTCGATATATGCAGTCGCGCCTCGGGGAGCGTGCGGGAGATCTCGGATGCGATGCCGACGTCTTGCACGATGAAGGCATCCGCCCCGGCGCGATACGCCTGGCGCACCGTTTCGAGCGCACGAGCCACCTCGGAAGGCAGCACGGCGGTGTTGAACGTCACGTACACGCGAACCCCACGCAGATGCGCGTAGGCGCAGGCATCGGCCAGTGTCTCAAGCGTGAAGTTGTCGGCTCCGCGGCGGGCGTTGAACGAGTCGAGGCCCAAATACACGGCGTCGGCCCCGCCGCGCACGGCGGCACGAAGCGCCGCGGCGTTGCCGGCGGGCGCGAGCAGTTCGATGGCATGAGACATGGTAGATCCTTACCTATATATAGCCGTACGTTTTGCACCCTTTCGAACAGGATGCGAGCTGGTGTAGAGAGTTCCGGGGTTATCCGACCGAACGTTACGGTTCGGTATCAGCGCTATGGTAGTATAGTCGAACGATGAAAATACGGAGAAAACAGCGCGAAATGCGCACCCATGCGGTGAAATGGGGCCTCCTCGTCACGGTGGCAGCCCTTTGCTTCGTCGGCTACGCAGGAGTTCAGGGCGCCCTCGGCGTCATGGAAGGCTGGACGAAGAACCTCCCCAGCATCGAGGACACCGACTTCACCAACACATCCCGCGAATCTGTGATGTACGCAGGCGACGAAGCCACGTTGCTGGCGGAGTTCCAGCTGGAAAAGCGCGATCCGGTAACGTACGAGGAGATCAGCCCATACGTGCTGGAAGGCACCGTCGACACCGAGGACGTGCGTTTCTACGAGCACGAAGGCGTGGACATCCCCGGTATCGCGCGCGCCTTCGTCAACAACCTGCGCGGCGGCGACCTGGAAGGCGCTTCCACCATCACCCAACAGCTCGTGCGCAACACCGTGTTGTCCGAAGAGGCGACCGACATCTCCTTCGAGCGCAAGATCCGCGAGGCCGAGCTGGCCATCGATTTGGAGAAACGCTTCAGCAAAGACGACATCCTGGTCAAGTACTTGAACATCATCAACTACGGGGACGGCTGCTACGGCATCGAAGCGGCCGCGCAGAACTACTTCCAGGTGTCGGCGCTCGACCTGACGCTCGCGCAGGCCGCCACGCTCGTAGGCATCCCGCAGTCGCCCACCTATCTTAATCCCAAGGTGTACCCGGACGCCTGCCTGGCGCGCCGCAACGTGGTGCTCGACCGCATGCTGTCGGCCGGCGACATCACGCAGCAGGAGCACGACGATGCCCAAGCCGAGGAGCTGGGGCTGAACCCGGCGCCCGACGCACCAGCCGACGGCATCTACGCCTATCCCTTTTTCACCAGCTACGTGCGTTCGTTGCTGTTCGACGAGAACAACCCCTACGGATGCTCGTATGCCGACCTGTTCAAAGGCGGACTGACCATCTACACCTCGCTCGACCCCGAGCTGCAGGACGCGGCGCAGGCGGCGGTGGACAACCAGCGCGCGAACATGGCCGACAACTTGGACGCCTCCATCGTAGCCATCGACGTGGCAACCGGCCAAGTGAAGGCGATGACGCGCGGAGTGCCGTACGGCCAAGGCGAAGGGGAAAGCCAGGTGAACATCGCCACGGGCGACGGCGGAACGGGACGCCAGGCCGGATCGACGTTCAAGGCGTTCACGTTGGCCGCAGCCATCGAACAGGGCATCTCGCCTCAGACGCTGGTCGATTGCACCTCTCCCCTCAAGAAGGGACAGGATGGCGCACCCGAGGACTTCGAGAACTTCAACGGCAACGACTACGGCATCCAGACGATCCAAAGCGCGACGGCCATCTCGTCGAACACCGGCTACCTGCGCCTGTCGAACTCCATCGGCCAGGCATCCACTACCGAGATGGCCAGCCGCCTGGGCGTGACCTCCCCCATGCAGCCCGTGTACACCGCAACCGAGGGCGTGGCCGACGTCAATCCGTTGGAGATGGCGAGCGCCTACGCCACGCTGGCCAGCGGCGGCGTGAAACGCGAGCCCACGGTGATCACAAAGATCCTCGACCGCGACGGCAACGTCATCTGGCCTCAGGAGGAGAGCGACACCGGCGAACGCGTGTTGGACGAGAAGGTCGCCGCCGCCACGACGAAGGTGTTGGAAACGGTGTTCACGCAGAGCAACGGCACGGCCACGTCGGCGCGGTTGAACAGCGGGCAGCCGGTTGCAGGCAAGACGGGCACCGCCAGCTCGTTCACCGACCACTGGCTGGTGGGCTATACGCCCAGCCTGTCGTGCGCGGCTTGGATCGGCGACCCGTCCGGCGCTATTGAGACCGACCACGGGCTCACGGCGAACGCGCTATGGAAGGACTTCATGGATCGGGCGACCAGCGGCAAGGCCATCGAGAACTTCCCCACCGTCGCGGATCCGCCGTACAACAACCCGTACAACATCGCTCAGAAGAACAAGCTGGGCAAGAAGGTGGAAGAAGAGAAGGACGAGGACGGCGAAAGCCGCGAGAAGGACGTGAACTCGGCTCCAAGCGCCGTGGGCAAGACCTTCGAGGAAGCCATCCAGATACTGAACGGCTACAAGGCGGGCTACATCGAGGAGTACTCCGACACGGTTCCGGAAGGCACGGTGATCAGCCAAAGCGTGCAAGAAGGCAAGGTGGTCATCGTCGTATCGAAGGGACCGAAGCCGTAAACGAGACCGCTGACAAAAAAGAAGCGCCCGTTCAGGGCGCTTCTTTTTTACTTTGCAAGGAACGCGCTACAAACGCGACACCACGAGATCGCCCATCTGCGCCGTGCCGACCAGCTTGTCGGCGGGCGTGTCGGACTGTTTGATGTCGCCGGTGCGCCAGCCCTCGTCGAGCACGGCGGTCACCGCGCGGCGAATGTCGTCGGCGGCCTCGCCCATGTCGAAGCTATAGCGCAGCATCATCTCGACGGACAGGATCTGCGCGAGCGGGTTCGCGATCCCGCGTCCCGCGATGTCGGGCGCGCTGCCGTGGCTGGGCTCGTAGAGGGCGGTGCCGTCGCCGAGGCTGGCGCTGGCCAGCATGCCCAGCGAGCCGGTGATCTGGGCGGCCTCGTCGGACAGGATGTCGCCGAACATGTTCTCGGTCACCACCACGTCGAAGTCGACAGGGCGGCTGATCAGCTGCATGGCCGTGTTGTCCACGAGCAGGTCCTCGAGCTCCACGTCGGGGTATTCCTCTGAGCCGACGCGGTGCACGATCTCACGCCACATGCGGCTGGTTTCCAGCACGTTCGCCTTGTCGACGCTGGTCACCTTGTTACGGCGCTTGCGCGCGGCTTCGAACGCCTGGCGCGCGATGCGCTCCACCTCGTACTCGCGGTATTCCAACGTGTCGTAGGCGCGCTGGCCGGCGGCGCCGTCCGAGCCGCAGCCTTCTTCGTCGTAGAAACGCTCGCGGCGGCCGAAGTACAAGCCGCCCGTCAGCTCGCGGACAATCATCATGTCCACGCCGTCCACGATCTCGGGCTTGAGGGTGGACGCGTCGGCCAACGCGGCGAAGATCTGCACGGGACGCAGGTTCGTGTACAGGCCCAACGCCTTGCGGATGCCCAACAGGCCCTGCTCGGGACGCGGCTTCGCGGGGTCGGTGGTATCCCACTTCGGACCGCCGACCGCCGCCAGCAGCACGGCGTCGGACGATTCGGCCACGCGCAGCGTCTCGTCCGGCAGCGCGGTGCCGCACGCATCGATGGCGCACCCGCCCAGCAGCGCCTCGGTGTAGGAGAACGCCGTATCGTACTTCGCGCCCACCGCGTCCAGCACCTTGACGCCCTCGGCGATGATCTCGGGGCCGATGCCGTCGCCGGGAAGCAGGCAGATGTTATAGGTCCTGGTCATTGATCTACTCCTCGCCAAGTTTCGCCTTCGTGCGGTTGATGAGGCCGCCGGCTTCGATGATCTCGCGGATGAACGGGGGGAACGGCTGAGCCTGGTACGTCTGGCCCGTCGTCTCGTCCACGATGACGCCCGTATCGGCATCCACCGACACCACGTCGCCCTGGCTGATGGCGTCCACCGCTTCGGGGCACTCCATGATGGCGAGGCCCGTGTTGATGGAGTTGCGGTAGAAGATGCGCGCGAAGCTCTTGGCGATGACGACGTCGACGCCCGCCGCCTTGATGGCGATGGGGGCATGCTCGCGCGACGAGCCGCAGCCGAAGTTCTCGTCGGCCACGATGATGTCGCCCGGCTGCACGCGTTCGACGAACGACGTGTCGAGATCCTCCAGGCAGTGCTTCGCCAGCTCCGCCGGATCGGACGTGGTCAGGTAGCGGGCCGGGATGATGACGTCGGTATCGATGTCGCGCCCGTAGCGGTGCGCGGTTCCTTTGAATTGCATGATCGCAGCTCCTCCTAGTCCAGGTCTTCCGGCAGGCCGATGTGGCCGAGCACGGCGCTTGCCGCGGCGATGGCCGGCGAGGACAGGTACACCTCGCTGGTGGGGTCGCCCATGCGGCCGACGAAGTTGCGGTTCGTCGTGGCGATGGCGCGCTCGCCTGCGGCGAGAATGCCCATGTAGCCGCCCAGGCAGGGGCCGCACGTAGGCGTGGACACGGCGCAGTTCGCGTCGAGGAACACGTCCATGAGGCCTTCCTCCATGCACTGGCGATACACCGCCTGCGTGGCGGGGATCACGATGCAGCGCACGTCGGGATGCACCGTGCGGCCGCGCAGCACGTCGGCGGCCTGGCGCATGTCGGCGATGCGGCCGTTCGTGCAGCTGCCGATGACGGCCTGATCGATTTTGACGTCGCGCGCCTCGGCGGCCGGGCGCGTGTTCGACGGCAGGTGCGGGAACGACACGGTGGGCACGATGGAGGCGGCGTCGATCTCGTACACCTTCGCATACGTCGCGTCCGCGTCGGAATGGTACTCGGTGTAGGGGCGCTCGGTGCGGCCGTCCAGGTAGGCGCGCGTCACGTCGTCGACCTCGATGAGCCCGGCCTTGCCGCCCGCCTCGATGGCCATGTTCGAGATGCTCATGCGCTCGTCCATGTCCATGGCGCGGATGGCGCTGCCGGTGAACTCCATGGCCTGGTAGAGCGCGCCGTCCACGCCGATCATGCCGATGATGTGCAGGATGACGTCCTTGCCGGTGACGCCGGGAGCCAGCTCGCCCTCGATCTTGAACAGCAGAGACTCGGGCACCTTGAACCACGCCTTGCCGGTGGCGTAGCCCACACCGGCGTCGGTGGAGCCCACGCCCGTGGCGAACGCGCCCAGCGCGCCGTACGTGCAGGTGTGGCTGTCCGCGCCGATGATGAGGTCGCCCGCGCCGACGACGCCCTGCTCGGGGAGCAGCGCATGCTCGACGCCCATGCAGCCCACCTCGTAGTAGTGGGTGATACCCTGCTCGCGCGCGAAATCGCGCACGATCTTGGCCTGCTCGGCGCTCTTGATGTCCTTGTTGGGGACGTAGTGATCGGGGACGAGAGCGATCTTCGTAGGATTGAACACCTTCTCGACGCCGATCTTGCGGAACTCTTTGACGGCAATGGGGGCGGTGACGTCGTTGGACAGCACGAGGTCGAGATCGCATTCGATCAGCTGACCCGGCTCCACTTCGTCGAGCCCCGCATGGGCGGCGAGGATCTTCTCCGCCATGGTCATGGGACGTGGCATGTGTGCTCCTTTGTGCGGTGGGTCTCTGGCGCCCGCGCTTCCCCGCACGGACCCTGGAAATCGCTCACAATTGTACCACTCGCTTTAGCACGCAAAAGGAAGAGCCCCGCTGGGCTCTTCCAATGTGAAGCGATTTACAGATTTATCCGGTCGATTACCAAGATCCGTGGTAGCCGTAGTTGTAGGAGCCCATATCCACCGAGTTCATCAGCCCGTACATCGCGGCCGAGATGGTTCCGAACACGATCATGCCGAAGATGAACTGCAGCACGATCCAGATGACGAAACCGATGATGGCGAACTTGAGGGCATCGCTTTTCACCTGCGGCATCTTGTCGACGTTCACAAGCCAAGCGATGATGATACCCGGAATGCCCAGCAAGGCGCCCACCACAAGCCAAGCGAACTTCATGCCGCCGGTGAGCTGCATGAGCGGAGCAGGCGGGTAGAAAGCCTGCGGCTGAGGCTGCGGAGCGCCGTACATCGGTTGCTGCGGCTGGGGCTGCGCGGGAGGAACCTGCTGGCCCATAGAAGGTTGCTGCTGAGGCAACGGCTCGGTCGGGGGCGTCGCGGGAGGCTGCGGAGCCGCGTCGGGCTGCTGCGGGGTGCCAGAGTCGGTGTTCTTCGTATCGTCAGCCATGATAACCTGCTTTCGAATCGGTTGGTGTTTGACAGCAGTATAAAGCCCTCACCTGCGGAAATCATTAACTTTTGCATATCCGTCATCGAACCGACACGAGAATACATCAGCTGGTGTAGGAAGGTTTCGATCAAAGAGCGCGAGCGTTCGAGCTTCCGATCGAGGAGATGCCGCAAGCCTCCTCGCCACGCGCAACGCGGCCTTCGACTCGCTTCGCTCGCTCAGGATGACGGGAGCGGACCGCACTCTCTCAGGATGGCATCCCGAAGACCTCGCTTGCTCGGAATGGCGGAGGGGGGTGCAGCGTCTACGATCAGGGTGCCGAGCTTACGACAGCGCAGTGCACAAGGCGTCGAGCAGCGTAATAGCGAAATGCTGCGCGGAACGACCCTCGCCCGCGTCTTCCCACATAATGCCGGGAAGCTCGACGGCGATGCGCGACGGACTGGCGGCGTCGGCCACGCCGATAGCCGTCTCGAGACGCAGAGAAAGCGTCTCCTCGTCATCGAAGCTGACGCGCGGCACGGTGGTCACCGTCAGCTCGCCCGGCAGGACGATATGCACAAGCAACATGGACTCGTCGGGGGCGACGAGCAGAGAATCGGCGCTCATGATCTTGGAAGCGGGGTTCGTGGCCAGCGCGAGATTCGACATGCGCGATGCGACGCTGCGCGTAAAATCCTGCGTGCCGAACAGGCACAGCGCATTGCGCTCGAGCACGTCGGCGGCGCGGGCGAACCCGAGGTGGCTGGAACCGTGCACCGCTTCCTTGCCCTCCCACGAATGGTGGAGGTTGCGGATGGCGGCGTACGTGTAGGCGCCGGCGATGCCGTCGGACGGCAGGCCCAGGTTGAGCTGGAACTTGCGCAGCGCAAGCTCGGTGAACGCGCCGAAGATGCCGTCGGTGGCGCCGCAGGCGAAGCCGAGCGCGCCCAGCGCGTGCTGCAGCTCCAGCACGTCGTGGCCGTGGAAGTGCGGCATGCGCAGGTACAGGGTGCGGTCGCCCAGCGTGAACGAGGCGTCGACGAGCGCCGCCCACACCTTCTCGGTCACCTCGTCGGTGAGAGGCAGGCCCGCGCCGCCGCAGAACGCCTGCACGGCCTCGGCCGTGGTATCGCCGAACGCCCCGTCGACGTCGGCGGGATCGAGCAGCCCGATGGTGACGAGGCGCTGCTGCACGTCTTCGACCGCGGGACCGGTGTCATGTCGCTTAATGGTTTCCATGAGCGTCATGGTAGCGCACCGCGGTGCGCGCGCGAGGGTTTCGACCGAGGTTCCACAAGAGGAACAGAGGGGGTATGCGCAGCTTGTTGCACGCATGCCCCCTTCTCGGACGTCCGCGCAGCGGTCGCGTCAATCGTGGCACGTGTAGCACTCGAACACGTCGGCGTGATGGCAGCTTGCGCATTCCGCATCGGCTTTGTCGGCAAGCTTCTCGGCATCGTGCATGCCGTGGCAATCCGCGCATCGGATAGTATCGTGCTGCTCGCTCGGAGTCACATCGTGCGGGTTCACCGCCGTGCCTTTCGAATCGACCACCGCGACGTCGACGGTGGCTGCAACGAGTTCTTCGCGAGCACCGTAGTGGCACGACAGGCATGCGTCGTCGGGCACCTCCGTCTTCTTCAGCTTCTTGGGCATGGTATCGGACGCGGTCTTGCCCTCGTGAGCCGTCGCCAGACCGGAAGCGTCAGCATGGCACGAAATGCACGCTTGCCCTTCGTGCGTGCTGGCCACGCAAGCCGCGTCGTCGTACGACGCCTGCTCGGTCGCATGGCAGGTGCCACACTCCGAGTCCGCCGACCACGCAACCGTGATCGGGGTCTCCTTCGCATCGTCGGCCGATGCGGCTCCGTTTTCGTTCGACTGGGGCGCGCAGGCGGTCAACGCCAACGCGATGACTGCGCACGAAATCGTCGCCGCACCCGTAAACTTCTTCATCGCATTGCCTCCTTGGCAGATGAGCGAGCGATACCTTCCGGATCGCCCGCAGGTTCTTGGCCGCCCTTCCGCACGAGGGAGGGAGTCGGAAGGACGGCCGCGTCACGGAACAGATGAAGCCCTAAGCTTCAGCGTCCCAAGGAGTCAGCGCAGCGGCATTGCGCCCGGCGATGCGGCCGAACACCATGCATTCGCTCACGTTGCCGGCACCCTGGTAGTACCAAGCCCATACGGAGCCGAGCTCGCCAGCGGAGAACAGCCGCTCGACAGGCGTGCCGTCCGTATGCACGATGCGCGCACTCGCATCGCGCTTCGGCCCGCCGTTGGTGTTCACCATGATGGGCTGGAGCTGCACCGCATACAGCGTGCCGGAAAGCGCGCGCTTCTTTTCCGCAGCTCGACCGAACTCGTCATCGGGACCGGAAAGCGCGTCCACACTCTCCTGCAGGATCGTCGCTTCGACGCCCATCTGAGAAGCAAGTTCCTCGACAGTGTCGGCTTTGACCATCAAGCCCGAGGAAAGCAACTCTTCGGTGCTGTCGGGAGCGCTGGTGCCGCCGACGATGTGCACCCAACCGCTGCCGCTCGTTCCCATAAACGGCAGCGTGCTCTCGTCGACAACCTGCCAGAACGGCAGGCGCGGCCATTCCATCTTGGCGGAGTCGTTGTAGAACAGCGCATCGCGACCGTATCCGTGCTGATAGGAGCGAGTCTCGTCCATGAAGCGCTTGCCGTACTTGTCGGTCCACACGTACCCGGCATCGCCTGCCACTTCGCAGTCGAAGCCGCATTCGCTGAAATCGTCATCGAGCCAAGTAGCCTGCACGCCGACGCGCGTTGCCGGCGTCGCGGAGTTCATGTGCCAGAAGTCGATATCGTACTTGCGACACGCCGTCAGAGCATCGCCCGTGTTGTACGGCGTGCCCCACGCGAGCGACGGGTAACGGCAGTTATTCGCCTTCATTTCCTCGTTGTACTCGAACCCGCCGCAAGCGAGCACGACGCCCTTCTTCGCCTTGATGAGGAGGGGCGATTCGCCTTGCTGCGCCTCGATGCCGATCGCTTCGCCAGCCTCGTTGAACACGAGATCGGTGAAGGCCGTCTCGAACAGAGACGTAACGCCCGACTCGCTTCCTACCACCTCGAACATAGGCGCCCAGACCCGAGCGTTACCCAACCCTTCGGCCGGAATGAGCGTGTTGGAATCGCCCACCGCCGAAGCGGTTTTCGCAGCGGGGTACTCGCAGGCGTTGTGCGTCTTCGTCTCGATCTCGAACTCGTCCAACAGCCAATCGGCGTTCTCTTTCGCGCCGCCGATATAGGCCTCGATCACGGCATCGTCGAGTCCGACGAGGTGGTAATCGCCGGTGATCTCCTTGAAGTAGGCAACGCCTTCGGCGGTCTTTTCCGGCGACCAGATGGCCTGGGCGCATGCGCGGCTATTGCCGCCTGCGTACTTTTCGGGAGCTTTTTCGACAAGAACGACCTGGCTGCCCGCCTTCGCAGCCTCATGAGCGGCTGCCAAACCGGCGAAGCCCGTTCCGACCACCACCACGTCGGTTTCTTGATCCCACGCACGCTCGTCGCTTGCCGGAGCGCCCGCGCCCCCCTCGGACGAGCATCCCGCAAGCATGCTGCCCGCGCCGACCGCGCCGAGGGCGAGCGCGCCGGTGAGAAAGCCACGCCGCGTTAAACCCATGCTCTCGTTATCCCTTGTTCCCATTTGTTCCTCCTCTTGTTTTCCGCTACCATAGGCCGCGAAATCGCTTCGACGCGCATCTCGCAAAGGGCCTTTGACGGCGAGGAGCGTACAGGGGAACGAAGCGCGAAAACATCGAACAAGGTATATGATTTACGCGCCGCAGCAAGGGGATCTGTCCATCATATAAAGTATTTGACACGCAGCTCACCGGGGAGAATGCAATGCAGCAAGCCACAGGGGGAGAAAAGAGTCGAGTTGTCGCCAAACCGGCCCGCTCCGACATTCAAAGAGGCGGCATCGCGCTCGATGCGTTCGCCTCGGCGCTTTTCTGGGGATACGTCGCCATCATGTTCGGGTCGTCGGAAATCAAGATTGCGGAGTCCATCGGGCTGGCACCGGAGAACGTTGCTCTGATATGCGGCAACGTCGTCGCCTTGGTCGCGGTCGGGTTGTTGGGGCCTCGCGCGCACGGGTCGCACCTGTTCGTCCTCGGGCTCGCGGGCTCCGGAACCGCGTGTATTTTGCAGACAGTCAGCCTTCTCTCACCCGAGATGGTTCCCGTCGCCTGGTCGCGCTTGTTCGCGTGCGGCGCATCGGCCATCCTCGTCCTCGCATGGTGCGAGCATATCTCGTCCGAGACCTCCCAGGAGCGACCGCTGTTCCTAGCGCTCTGCAGCCTGCTCACCATCGTCATCGTCCTCGTATCCATACAGTTGGGCGCACGATCGGCCATTCTGTTCGGCGGGGTGTTGCCCGTCGTCTCGGCGGCACTAGGCGCTTATCGAACGCGCGCGTCGGCACGAACTGCGCCCAGCGTGACGATCCAGCCTCCGTTTCCCCTGTACCTCATCGTCATCCTGTTCGTATTCGGATTCATGATCAGCTTCTTCTCGCTTTTGAACCGGCGCACCGGAACCGTCGAGAACTTCATGATACCCGCCGGCATCGACCCCTTCCTCGCGGGATGGACCGTGCTCGTCCTCGTCATCGCAGGATGCGTTTGGATGCTGTTGCCGCAACGGCACGCCTCCCTCGTCACCACCGTGCTCATCCCGCTCGCCTCGCTCGGTCTGCTGCTCCCGCCGTTCCTTCGCTACGGTTTGCAGGAAACGCTGCCGGCCGTCGTGGCGTTCATCGTCATCTGCGAGGCCATCATCTGCAGCGTCGGCCCGAGCAATGCCAAGAAGTACTTTCACATCGGATCGTTCACCTTCGTGTTCTGGACACGTTCGTTCGGCCTCATCGGCATGATCGTCGGCTACGCTGCGGCCATTCTCCTGTTCGACATCATGAAGATCGCCATCGACTTCGACATCCTTTTGATCATGTTCGCCGCTTACGCCATCCTGTGCCTGACCGTCGCGGTGATGCTCGGCCGCATCGGGCTGAAAGCCCCCGCGGAGCGCGAGCGCGAGAGTACCCCTGCCGCCGCGGCGCACGCGCTTGCCGAGCGCTACGGTCTGACGGCACGGGAAGCCGAAGTGCTCGAGCTGGTGGCGCAGGGCCGCAACATGACGTACGTGCAGAAGGCCCTGTGCATCTCGCCGGGAACATCGTCAACGCATATCAACCACATCCATCAGAAGCTGGACGTTCACAGCCGCGAAGAGCTGATCGACCTCGTGCAGGAGGAGTTGGCGCGCTAAAAAAGACCCGGACGAATCCGGGCCCTGATGAGGTGCATCTCGAAACGTAGATCAGATCACTTCAAGCGGCTGACGAACCAGTCGGCCATGGAGACGAGGAGGTCGCGGGCCGTGGAGGGGCGCACCATGTCGGTCAGGCGGTTCTTCGCGATGCTCGTGAGGTTCTCGGCGTAGTTGCGCGCGTAGTCGATGCTGCCGGACGCCTCCATGATGGCGACGGCCTCGGCGAGCACGGCCTGGTCCTTCTCCTTCGACGACAGGATGTCGATGAGGCGGTCGCGATCGTCGGAGTGCTGCAGCGCGTGCACCACCATGAGCGTGCGCTTGCCCTCGGTGATGTCGTTGCGGAAGTCCTTCTTCGTGCTCTCCTCGGAGCCCACGAGGTTCAGCAGGTCGTCCTGGATCTGGAACGCGAGGCCGGTGTCCAGGCCGTAGTTGCGCAGCGCCTCGACTTCGACCTCGGTGCCGCCGCCGATGATGGCGCCGATGGCCAGGGGCACCGCGCCGGAGTAATGCGCGGTCTTGTGCGTGGCCATGACCAGGTAGTCTTCAGGCGTGATGTCGTAGCGGCCGTCACGCGCCCATCCGATGTCGAGCGCCTGGCCTTCGATGGTGCGGCGGGTCATGTCGATGAGCTCGGTGATGACGCGCACCTTCGTGGCATCGTCGAGGTTCTCATCCGACACCACCGTGCCGTTGACGAGGGACAGCGCGAGGTCGCCCGCGTTGATGGCCAGCCCCATGCCCTCGGTGAGGTGCATGCACGGCTCGCCGCGGCGAAGCTCGGCCTCGTCGGCGATGTCGTCGTGGATGAGGGCCGCGGTATGAAAGTGCTCGATGGCGGCCGCGGCGCTGGTCGCGCGCGCCATGTCACCGCCCACGGCGCGACAGGCCGCGAAGCAGATGAGCGGGCGATGGCGCTTGCCGCCGTTCTGGCTGTACGCCATGAGCGGCTGGTACAGGTAGCGGTCCATGTCCGCGTGCGTGCCCTTCGGGATGAAGGAGTTCACCAGGTCGCCCACGCGGTCGGCGTACGACGTCAGGTACTGCTCGAACGACTCGGGAGGTTCTTCTACGGCTGCGATGATTTCGTTGATTGTCTCCATAGCACTTTCTCTGTAGGCCTGGGCGAATGATCCGCTCGACATGGTATCACAAAGAAAAGCGGGCGCTTTCCGTGCGCTGCGCCAGCGGCTTATTTTTCCGGGTTTCTCCGCATATCAGGTTGAGAGTATGCAACGCTTTGCGTCAAGCGACGCTTCGCTTGCTACACTGGGAGCATCGAAAATCCCGCGCGAGAAGGAGGCGTCCATGAACGTCAGCCCCGCATTCCAGGCATTCGCCCAAGAGGCTCCGCAGCACCAGCAGGCATGGTCGGAGGCGGTGCAGGCGCTCGGCGCGGCCAGCGCGCTCGACGACAAGACCGCCGCTCTCGCCTACCTCGCCGTCATGGCGGCGGCCCGTCTCGACAGCGGCCTGCCGTTCCACGTGAAGATGGCGAAGATGCACGGTGCCACGCGCGACGAGGTGATCAGCGCGGTGCTCATCGGGCTGCCGGCCGTCGGCAACGTCGTGACCGCGTCGCTGCCCGCCGTGCTGGAAGCGTACGACGAGGAGTAGGAAGCGGGAGGCGTCGCCTCCGTGGCGCTCGCCGCACCATGAAGCGCAAGGTGGTAGGGGCGGCGGGACTCGAACCCGCAAGGCCGAAGCCGGAAGATTTTAAGTCTCCTGCGTATGCCAATTCCGCCACGCCCCCGCGTGCGACGGCCCGCTGAAAACGAGCAGGCCCTATGGTAGCAAACTTTATCGGACGGCGGGACCTCAGCGCGCCGCTTCGTCCAAAATGATGCCGTGGAGAATGTCCGATTCGCTGACCGTGAACGAATCGACGCCGGCCAGGTCGAGCACCGTCTGCAGGATCACCATGCCGGCCACGATGACGGGCGCGCGGCCCGGATCGAGCCCGACGATGCGCTCGCGCTGCGCGAGCGGGACGCGTTCCAGCTGGTCGGCCACCCCGTCGAGCATGGGGCGCGTGATGACGGCCTTATGCACGCGGGAGGTGTCGTACACCTCCATGCGCTCGTGGATCGACACCACCGTGGTGGCCGTGCCGGCCACCGCCACCAGCCGCTCGGGTGCGAAGCCCGCCCCGCGCAGCTCGTCGAAGTAGGGGCGCATCCCCTCCTCCACCCACGCGCGGGCCCGTTCGAGCTCGCCGGCGCCGGGAGGATCGGCCGCGAAGAACTTCTCCGTCACGCGACGGCATCCGATGTTGAAGGAGTGCGAGCGATCGGGCCGGCTGCCCGCGCGCCCGGCGATGACCTCGGTCGAGCCGCCGCCGATGTCCACCACGAGCAGGCGCTCCCCCCGGAAGTCGCACGACGCGCCCGCGAAGGAGAGGGCCGCCTCGCGCTCGCCGGGGATGACGGACAGCGTGACGCCCAAGCCCGCCATCAGCGCCTCGAACTCGTCGGCGTTGCGCGCGTCGCGCGCGGCCGACGTGGCCATGGCCCTCGTCGTGATGGCGGGATGTTCCGGCGTGGCGAACCCGCGCAGCACGTCGAGGAAGCGCGCCACGGCATCGGCCACGCGCTGCATGGCCGCGGGCTTCAGCACGCCCGTCGCGTCCACGCCCTCGCCGAGGTTCGTGATGGTGTACTCGCGGTCGAGCTCATGGAGCCGCCCCGCCTCGTCCACGTCGGCCACGAGCATGCGGCACGTCACGGTGCCGATGTCGATGGCCGCGTATCGGCCCGCCTGGAAACCGCTTTCGGTACTCTCGGGCTCCGCGATGGCGCTCATGGCGACCCCTTCCCTCGGTCTACTCGACGCCGAACAGGGCGTCCAGGAACGGCGAGTACCACGTCTCCGGCGCCTCGACGCTGCCCGGCGTGATGTTGGCGCGGAACGTGGATGCCTCGTCCTCGTCAAGGTCGAGGCCGCGCACGTTCGCCGTCTCCTCGCCCTTCTTCACCCATCCGAACTGCTCGTGGGCGCGATCCTCGATGCCGGCGTCGGTCTGCAGCGACGAGACGTCGCTTTCGAGGGCGCCGTTGCGCTCCTCGAGCGCCGCATACTCGGCGGCCAGCTGGTCGCGCTCGCGCAGCGCATGGTAGTACTGCTGCGCCGGCGGGTACAGGAAGGCGCACGAGAGCACGAGGCAGACGGCGACGGCCGCGCTCGCGATGAACTTCGGCGACGACTTGAGCGATGCGAGCGATCCCAGCGAGAAGCCGCGCTTCGCCGAAGCCTGCGGGCTCTCCGCGTTCTGCATGCGCGCGGCCTGACGGTGCTTCGCGCCCATCTCGCCCTTGTACACCGCGGCGCGCGGGCCCGATTGCGAGGCATCGGACGGCTTCGAGCCGCCGAACTGCTTGGTGAACGCGCGCTCGGCCTTGCTCTTGGCGCGCGCCTTCTTGCGCTGCTCCTTGCGGGTCAGGCGGCGCTCTTCGACTTCCTCTTCGGGCTGTTCCTCGATGCGCTCGTCGAACGAGGAGAAGCGGCCCGTGCCGTACGAGCTCGATGCACGGCGCGAGCTCGACGACGCCGGACGCGGCGCCGCATGACGGCCTGCGGGACGATCGAACGTCGATATGCGGGCGAACGAACCGTCGCCGGCTCCCGCGGACGATCGCCGCGCAGCGCCCGACGGGCGCGCGTGCGCCGCCGTTCGCGCGCTCCCCCGCCCCTCGCCTGCCTGGCGGAAGGGCGACTCGAATGCGGGGATGGCATCGACGGAATGGATCACGGGACGCGATTCGGGCGCAGCAGAAGAGGGGCGGCGCGCACGGGTGTCGCGTTTCGCCTCGTCAAACGAGAGAATATAAGGCTGCGTTGCCAAGGAAAGGGGCTCCTCTGTGC
>NZ_DBFEGU010000345.1:0-1973 GCF_048329335.1 Eggerthella sp.
GGCGCGCGAGGTGGAGACCGCCGAGGCGCTGTTGGCTGCCGAAGATCTGCGCGAGGCGGAGATCGAGGAGATCGAGAAGGAAGAGGAGGCGAGCCGATGAGCGAGAACACCGCGAGCAACGCGACCGCGTCCGCGCAAGCGGGCGCGGTCGAGCAGGACATCCTGCTCGACGTCCAGCACCTCACGAAGCGTTTCGCCGCAGACACGAACTTCTTCGGCAAGGCGACCTCCTACGTGCAGGCCGTGGACGACGTGAGCTTCCAAATCCGCAAGGGAGAGGCGTTCGGCCTGGTGGGCGAATCGGGCTGCGGCAAAACCACCGTAGGCAAGATGCTGGTGAACCTGCTGAAGCCCACGTCGGGCAAAATCGTCTTCGACGGCAAAGAGCTGACGGCGATGAAGCCGGCCGAGCGCAAGCAGTACTGCAAAGACATCCAGCTGATCTTCCAGGATCCCTACGCGTCGCTCAACCCGCGCATGCGCATCGGCGACATCATCGCCGAGCCCATCATCACGAACAACATCCTGCCGAAAGACCAGGTGGAGGATCGCGTGAACGAGCTGTTAGAGCGCGTGGGCCTGGCGAACTACATGCGCAACCGCTATCCCCACGAGTTCTCGGGCGGCCAGCGCCAGCGCGTGGGCATCGCGCGCGCCCTAGCCGTGAACCCGAAGCTCATCGTGTGCGACGAGCCCGTGTCGGCGCTGGACGTGTCCATCCAGGCGCAGGTGCTGAACCTGCTGGACGAGCTGAAAGAGCAGTTCGGCCTGACGTACCTGTTCATCGCGCACGGCCTGAACGTGGTGAAGCACGTGTCCGACCGCGTGGGCGTCATGTACCTGGGCAAGATGATGGAGATCGCCCCCAAGAACGCGCTGTACGCCGACCCGCTGTCGCCGTACACGCAGGCGCTGCTGTCGGCCATCCCGTCGGTCGACCCCGCCGCCAAGAAGGAGCGCATCATCCTGGAAGGCGACGTGCCCTCGCCCATCGACCCGCCGCCGGGCTGCCGCTTCGCCAGCCGCTGCTTCGCGAAGGTGAACGGCTGCGACGAGATCATGCCTCCTTTGGTCGAGGTGAAGCCCGATCATTGCGTGGCCTGCCACCGCTACGACAAAGGCGGCCCCGGGACGGCCGTGATCTGACAACGAGAACCTCGCCGCCCCCGCGCGATCGAACCGCCTCCCATTTCTCGGACATGAGAAATGGGAGGCTTTTTCATGTCCGGGCGCTTTTTTGCGAAAGCACGTCAAGAGCGCGTCAACAGCTGGCGAAGGCCGGGGGTCACGGGGAACTCAAAGGCGCGCTTCGTGCGGACGCACTTCAAAAACCCAAGGTCGACGAGACCGTACAGGTCGGCACGCGCCGTGGCGTAAGCGACCTTGTGGGTTTTCTGATGCGACTCGATGCGAAACACCGCCTCAGGATTGCTGAGGGCCATCTGCAGCACGGAGCGCTGCCGATGATTGACGTCTACGTCGTTTCGCAGCGCGCGCACGAACGCCTCATCACGTTTGAGCATGCGTTTGAGCTCCGCTTCGACCTCGTCCAGCTTCTTGCGCACCAAACCCGTCGCCACGTCGATGTGGATGGTGTAGTCGACCTCGCCGTCAACGAGGACGGCGGCGTCTTTCACCAGCGACATGACGGCGGGCGGGCGAAGGATGCCGCTTTCCCAGGCGCCCATAGGCTTCACGATGGGCACGTACGCCAACACGGGCCGTTCCGTCTTCCTGAACAACAGCTTCATCATGAGCGAGCACACGGCGCCGTTCCAATCCGGCAGCGGGTGCACGCTCATGAACAGGTGGCGGACGCCCAAGGCCAGCAACAGCGGATGCTCGGCATACGTTTCGCTGTTCTCCTCGATGATCTTCGACACGAGCGCGAGCGCCGCAGAGCGATCGAGCGGCTTGCGCTTCCACAAGCGGGAACCCTGTCGCGACGAACGGGTGACCTGGCGCTCCACGCC
>NZ_DBFEGU010000346.1:0-4201 GCF_048329335.1 Eggerthella sp.
CCCTCGTTCAGCCGGTTGGCCACGCCCGGCTGCAAATCGGCCACCGTCACGTCGGTGGTGCGCTCCAGATGCGAGAACGACAGCCCCAGCACCGAGCCGGGAACCCCCCGATAAACGGCCACCTTGCCGTTGTCGTTTGCCAGATAAGCGGCGGTGTTCAGGTAGGTTTGCGTGCCCCAGGCGGCTCCGGCGATGATGGCCGCGAACAGCACCAGCACCAGCGCAATGGACAGCTTGGTCTTGCGCGCAAGCTTCTTACGGCGCACTTCGGCGTAGCCGGTCACGTCGGCCACGATGACGGTGACGTTGTCGTGGCCGCCCGCCGCGATAGCCTCGTTCACCAGCTGCGACGCGCAGCGCTGCGGGTCTTGCACGCGGCGCAGGGTGTTCTCGATCTGGTCGTCGAAGATCATGCCCGACAGGCCGTCGGAGCAGATGAGCAGGCGGTCGCCGGTTTCGACGTTGATCTCGTAGATGTCGGGGTGGAGGTGCGCGTCGCTGCCGAGCGCGCGCGTGATCACCGAACGCTGCGGATGCGTGCGCGCCTCTTCGGGCGTGAGCTGCCCGGCCTCGATCATGTCGGCCATCAGGCTGTGGTCGCGCGTGAGTTGCTGGAGCTTGCCCTGGTGCAGCAGGTACGCGCGCGAGTCGCCTACCTGGGCGATGACCAGTCGCTCGCCTTCCAGCATGGCCGCGGTCATGGTGGTTCCCATGCCTTGGCGGCCGCGCCCTTCGCGCGCTGCTTGGATGACGGCGCGGTTCGCCTCCTCGATGGCGCGGCCGAGCGCTTCCACGTCAGGATGTTCGGGGGCAAGTTCGGACAGCACGCGCACGGCTATCTCGGACGCCACTTCGCCTGCGGCGTGGCCGCCCATGCCGTCGGCGACGGCAAACAGGGGCGGCGTGACCACGAGGCTGTCCTCGTTGTGATCGCGAAGGCAGCCGATGTCGGTGCGGCTGCCGAACGAGGTGAGCGCCCCCTTGCGGGTGCGCGGAGTGGATTTGTACGAACGATCGGCGGCCATTAGGCGAACCTCACGCGAATGGCCACGTCGCCCACGTTCACGACGTCGTTGTTCCGAAGGGCGGTAGGCTCGGTGATGGGCTGGCCGTTCACGCCCGTGCCGTTCGTGGATCCCAGGTCCTCAACGAACAGGTTCTGCCCCATAAGCTGGAAACGCGCATGGCGGCCGGACACGTATCCGGCACCCACCACGATGTCGGCTCCGGGGCTGCGGCCCACGATGACGGGCCCGCGAACGACGATGGATACGCCGCGCAGCTCCTTCGGCCCCTTCTCCACCGAGAGGTTCCAGGTGCGTTCCTTCTTGCGCTGGCCGCGCACCAGCCCGATGCCCGTTTTCATAATTGCGAACAGGAACAGGTACAGTAGCGCGACGAACAGGAGGCGTACGATAAGAAGTACGACGTCGATCACGGGTTATCCTTCCGTTTCCGCTCAGGCTTGGGTGAACATGAAGTTCGTCATGCCGATAGTGATGCGGTCGCCTTCGGAGAGCGGCTGGGTGGCAACCTCGCGGCCGTTCACCAGGGTGCCGTTCGTGGAGCCGAGGTCGGTGACGGTCCATACGCCTTGCGGCTCGAAGCGCAGCTCGGCGTGCGTGCGCGATGCGTTCACGTCGTGCACGGCGATGTCGTTCTTCGACTCGCGGCCGATGAGCAGGCGCGCCGACGCCAGGTCGTACGCGCGGTTGTTCGTGGTGTCGATGAGGCGGGCGCGCACCGCGGCCTGCGCGGGCATGGGGGTCGCCGCTTGCTGCCCGCCGGCGAACACGACGGTTTCGGCGGCCATGCGCGGCTGGGCCTGCGGTTGCGGCTGCGGGGCGGGGTAGGGCTGCGACGTCGCGGCGCCCATACCCGCTCCGGCAACGGCGCCGGCGGCGACTCCCGCACCGGCTGCGGCTGCGCCGATGGCGAACGGATCCACGGCTTCGGGACGGTCGAGAGGCTGGATGCTGTCGCGCTGCTCGTCGAAGTCGCGGCTGTCGAAGGTGTACTCGCCGTAATCGATGGATCGGTCGATCTCGTCTTCCGGCACGTAGGGGAGCTGCTGGGGCTGGCCGTACGCGTCCACGTTCATGGGCGCGGGGTCGTACTGGCCCTGGGGATCGTGCTGGTCATAGCCGCCGTACGGAGCGGGCGCGGGAGCCGGGGCGGCATAGCCCTGGTTGTATCCGCCGTACTGCTGCGGAGCCGGCGCCTGGGGGCGCGGCGCGGGGTAGGGCTGCGCGGGGGCTCCGTACCCGCCGGGCGCGGGAGCGGCGGCCAGGCCGTAACGATGCATTTCCTCGGCGCGCAGCTGCGCGATGATGGGAGCGGCCACCGCTTCGGCGATGATGTCGAATTTGCCGTGCTTCAGGTCCTCGTCCACGATGAAGCGCACGAGCGGCTGGCCGTCCATCACGAGGCCTTGCTCGGAAGCTTTCGCGGTCAGGTACGTTTCCGTCTCGCCCGCCAGCGTGGGGTAGTAGCCCATCAGGCGGCGGTCGTCGTCCGGGTTCACCAGCACGGTGTACAAAGTGGGCGCGTACTGCTTGCCGGCGCCCACCATCTTCTCGCGGCGCATCTGCTTCTCGGCCTTTTTCGCTATCTGGACCGGCGAGATGGGGGCGTCGAACATCTTGTCGGCAGCGCCCTCGAACGTGTCTTCCATCCTGCCTTCGAATCTCGAAAGAAAGCCCATTGCATCTCCTTTAATGGTGCGTGGCTCGAACCTCGGCGGATGCCGGGTTCGCGCACGGGAGGCAACGCCGCGCTGGCGTGTTCCGCGCGATCGCGTGCCCAAACGCAACCAGGTTACTTCATGTGTCCCTGCATATGACTATGCAATGTTCCATCTTGCCATAAACCCCCTGCCCGCGCCCCATCCTTTACGCAATCGTCATTATTGTGAAGCGGGGCTTGCGCGAGGGCGTGGACGATAGGGAAGCGGGATCTGCGAGGGTGCGGACGATTGGGAAGCAGGGGTTACGCCGGAGTGCGGGTGGCTGAGAGGCGGGGTTTGCGCGAAGGCGTGGACGATTGGGAAGCAGGGCTACGCGAGGTTGCTGACGAATTTGCGCGCTCGTTGCGCCGTGGTGCGAGCTTGCGTTTCTCCCTCGTAGTCGCGCGCCGACGGTCGGTTGCGTACCCAAAGCGGAAATACGACCCGTATTTGTAAGTTTTTCGACCTCGTGGCACGCGCGGCAAGCGTTTTCCCTGGTCGAGGTGTTCGCCGATTTGTCACGGTAGTGCGTGCGCTTTTGAGACGCGGAGAAAAGCCTGGTCAGAACATCTCATGAATAAGAGGCGTTGCCACAAGGTCGAAAAATTTGCAGAAGCGCCCTCGAAAACCGTTCTTGCTCGTGTTGACGGCGTAGCTGCAAGGGATGCCGTGCGGCTGTACGAGCGCGAGGGGCGCCTGGCGTTTCAGCGGGAGCTGGGGTGAGGCGAACCTCGCGTCGCGAACGACACGGCGGCGAGCGGCGGAACGCCGTGCAACCGCGCGAGCGTGTCGAGATCGTGCGAACGCGCCTGCGGATCGACGACCAGGTTTGTGCACGGAACGCGGGATTTGCGAGCGGCCGTAGAGGCCGCGCGCTGCAATCGGTGAGGGGCAAGCTCGCTATTCGGTGGGATCCGCAAGCTCGACGAGGCGCATGAGCTCCTGCTGGCTGTGGACGTTCGTCTTCTTGTAGACGTGGCGGATGTGGGTTTTCGCGGTGCCTTCCGAGATGTAGAGCTTTTCCTGGATGTACGCGGCGTTGTGCCCCTTCGCCAGGAAGAACATGATCTCCGTCTCGCGCCGGGAAAGCAGGTAGGTGTTGGCAACCGTCTCGCACTTCGCGCGGAAGCGGCCGCCTCCCTTTCGCTCTTCGCCCTCGTCTGCTCGGCGTGCGCTGCTGAGTTCCAGCAGCGAAGGGGCGCGCCGCGCGGTCGGTTCGGGTTCGGGCGCGATCTCGGCGTCAGGTGCGGGCGCGTTGGTCGCTGCCGTCGCGTTGTTCCCAGATTGCGTGGGCGCGGCGGCTCCCTCGCCGGCCGATCCCGCTTGCCCTAGCGGCCGCACGCGGTCGCTCAATTCCAACGACACGGCTTTCACCAGCGGACACGGTGCGACGATGGCCTCGATCTCGCGCTCGCGCGGCAGCAGCGCGTATGCCACCACCATAATCAGCAGCACGATGACGATGACGCCCTGTTC
>NZ_DBFEGU010000347.1:0-1015 GCF_048329335.1 Eggerthella sp.
GGTAGTCGCAGCCGACGATCATGCGCGCGAAGTGGGGGATGACGAGGCCTACCCAGCCGATCATGCCCGAGATTGACACGCTGGCGGCGGTGACGAGGGTGGCGGCCAAGATGACGATGAGCCGCACGCGGCGGGCGTTCACGCCCATGGTGGAGGCTTCGTCGTCGCCCATGGTGAGCACGTTGATGCGCCAGCGCAAGGCGAACAGCGCCGCGAGACCGATTGCGATGGGAGGCAGCGCGAAAGCCATGTCGCTCCATTTGGCGCCGGTCAGACTGCCCATGAGCCAGTAGGTGATGGCGGCCAGCTGGTCGGTAGGGTCGGCGATGAGCTTGGTGAACGACACGCCCGCCTGGAACAGCGAGCTGACCATGACGCCGGCCAGCACCACGATGAGCAGATGGTTGCCCTTGGCGCGCGTGCCGACGGCCAGCACCAGCAGCACGGCGGCGATGGAGCAGGCGAACGCGAACAGCGAGATGCCGAGCGAGCCGAGTCCCAGCAGGATGGCCACTGCGGCGCCGAACGCCGCGCCCTGCGAAGCTCCGAGGATATCGGGGGAGACGAGCGGGTTCTGGAACGTGCCCTGGTAGGCGGCGCCGGCAGTAGCCAGGCTGCAGCCCACCATGAGCGCGAGCGCGATGCGCGGCAGACGCACCTGGAAGAACAGCGTCTCTTGCTGGGAGGTCCAGAACGAGTCGATGGGGAGCGCCAGGTTGGCCAGCATGCCGACAGCCTCGATCGGGGTGATGGGGTAGCGGCCCAGCATGAGCGAGGCCAGCGTGCTCGCCAGGACGAGCGCGCCGAGCGCGACTAGGATGAGCGTGCCATGCCGCGCGCTTCGGCGGGAAGCGCATTGAGCCGCCGCCTTGTCGTCGCGCGGCCGAGGGGCCGGCCCCTCGGTGCTTCCGGCGCTCATAGCGCCGGAAGCACCGTCCCCATCCTCCAGCATGTCTTCAACAGCTTCTATTGCCCTCGTCCTTTAACATTCGTAAATGAGAATAATATTTAAATC
>NZ_DBFEGU010000348.1:0-5784 GCF_048329335.1 Eggerthella sp.
GCAGAAAAACAGATGGGATCCTCCGCGCGTCCCGCAACGATCACCTGGCCGTCGCCCTGTTCGCGCAATGCGAGCGCCTCGTCGTCGACGAGACCGGCAACCAGCAGCTCGAACTGGTCGGGAACCGGACCGAACGGCGCCTTCGCATAGCGCAGACCCGTGAAACCTTCCCCGCCGTCGCGGTAGGCAGCGAAATCCAGATAGAACAGCACCTTGTTCAGCTTCGTGCGATACAGATCGTGAACATGCCGGGCAAGGTAGACCACCGTCTCGCGCATGCGATCCGAATCGAACGCGCGCATGCCCGTATCCAGCGTCTTTTCCTTCGCGATCTCGTCCAGCACGTTGAGCCGAACCACCGCGTAGTCGACCCGGAAGAGACCGCGCTTCCGCACCGTATCGCACGCTTTGGCGCGCTCTTCGTCAGAAAGCTTGCGCGCGCCCCGTTCCAGGCACTTCAGCAAGAAGCGCGGATCGCGCGCGTTGGCTAGCAGCTGCGCATGGGAATCGGAAGCGAGGCACCCCCGCTCGTACCGTTGCAAGCTGGCCACGCCGATGTCGAGAATCGCCGCGAGCACTCGCTGCGAGAACCCGTATTTCTTACGCAGCGCAACGATCTCCTCGGGCAGCATCAGCCCCATCTTTTCTTGGTACGCGTGGTAGAGCTTATGAAGACCCTTATCCACGATCGGCGCCCATCCGATAGATTCACCGCATTTCGGGCAAACGTAATGTTCGATATCGGCCTCGACCGTCACGCCTCGGACTTGCTCGACATGGTGCCGTATCTCGTATGTCGCGTCAACTTCCTCCCAGCATTCCGGGCAAAGCAGCGATTTCGTGCACGTCATGTCACGATGCCTTTCTATACGGATACGAAAGAGGTCGTTCCGCCTCATGGAACGAAACGCAGATCGATTTCACCGTTCCCTGAATAACGTAGATCGCAAATTTTATATATGTTTCGAATTGCGCCACATAGGCTCCGAACACCCATAGATCATGAGGGCGACCTTTGTCGTCAGATAGCGGCCCCTCGCAATAGTCTTCGACTTCAAGCCCTCGCATAATCCGGCGCACGTCACGATAGTCGAATTCCACCAACCTCATGAAAGCCCTCGTTTTGCTGGATGGATTGTATTCGCCAGCGACAAAGAAATCGCAGGCTTCAACCTGCCGCACCAGCGCCAACACCGCTTCGATCTTCCAGCGTTCTGCAACCGTCCCCATCGCTCACCCCGCATCACATCATTTGATGTGATCAGTATACCATGAAAGCATGCCGAATGACATCAAATGATGTGATAGCACTACTACAGCCACACGGCCAGACCGATGCACGCCAGCAAGCCCACCGCCAGCACGAGGCCGCTGCGCCCCGAGAACGCGCGCGGCGCAAGCGAGGTGCGTTCGACATCAGGGGCGCCGTAGCAGCGCGCGTCCATGGCGACAGCCAGCGAATCGGCACGCCGGAACAACCCGACAAACAGGGGAATCAGCACCGTCTGCCACGCGCGCAGCCGTTCCCACAGGCTGCCCTCGGCAAACGAAGCACCTCGCGCCCATTGGGCGTCGTGCACGCGACCGAACTCCTCGGCCGTCACCGGGATGAACCGCAGCGCCAACGAGAACACCATGGCGATGTCGTCGGTGGGAACGCCCAAACGCTTGAGCGGCCTCAGGAAGAAGCCCAACGCGTCGGTCAGCTCGGTGGAAGTCGTCGTGTACGTGACCGTAAGGCTGGCCACCACCAGCAGCACGATGCGCACCGCGAAGAAAAGGCCACGCGCAAGCCCTGCCGGCACCAGCCCGAACGACCCGATCAGCGCCACCGGCTCCCATGCGGCGAGCACTCCCGCCGACACATCGCCCAAGGCCGGCGGAGCCGCGCTCGCAGCCTGCCCCACGTCAAGCGAGAACCCGTTGAACAGCACGGTGAACGCCACGATCACGTACACCGGCACGAGCAAACCGAAGAACCGTCGCGCCGGAATGCGCGACGCCGTCGCCACCGTGACGAACAGCAAAGCGCACAGCCCCAAGCCCATCCAAGAACGCACCAAAAACAGCGTGACGGAATACGCCGCAAGCAGCACGATTTTCACGCGTGCGTCGCACGCGTGCACAGCAGAGGTTCCGGGGATGTACGAACTGACGTTGATACGCATGCTGGCAGTATGCCACAACGGCGTTTCCCGCGCGACGACCAGGGTGACAATTCCGCGCGATCAGCGCGCCGGCTCCCCCTTCGCCTGCCCGGGCCGCGGCCTGTCTTCCCGGTAGAGCGCAAGCAGCGCCAACCCCACGAGCGAGCAAATCCCCACCAGCAGAAACGCACCGCGAAAGCCTTCGTCGACCGTGCTCTGGAACGTGCTTTCTATGTCGCCTGCCCGATCGTCGATGGCGGCGAGGTACTGTTGCTCCGCCGCGTCGACGGCTTCGGCCGGCATGCCCGCCGAAGCAGCTTCCTGTTCGATCTCGGTTTTTGCCAGCGTCTTCACGTTCGCGACGATCGTGGTCACATCCGACCCCTTCATCAGCTGTTGAAGATCGTCGGGCAACCCAGCGCCATCGCCTCCCTGCGCTTGCCCGCTCGCTAGCTGCGCAATCGATTGCCCGCCCGGCGCATCGGGCAGAACGCCCATGATGCGATCGGGAATGGCCATGCCCGCATGCGCGATGAACGCAACCAGCACGGCAGGCGCGACCGCCGTGCCCACCGAGCGCACCAGCGACAGCGTCGCCAGCGCCGAGTTCGCCTCGCGCTCCTTCGTCTTCGCCAGCATCATGTAGTTGAGCGGCGTTCCAATCGTGAAGCCCATCCCGATGCCGATGGCCACGAGGCTGATGATGAGCGTCGCCATATTCGCGAACTGCGTGGCCACCAGCGCCAGGAACATCGCTCCCGCAGCCGAAGCCGCCAGCCCGAACGCGAGCACCGCCTTCACGCCGAAGCGATCGATGAGCTTGCCCGACACCGGCGCTCCCACCCCGGCGAACGCCGCCAGCACGATGACTACGTAGCCGCCGCTGCCCGAGGGCAGTTTCAGCACGTTCTCGGCGAACTGCGGGATGAAGATGATGCCCATCAGGATGACGCCGGTGATCACCGACAGCACCAACGTGATCACGATGTCGCGGTCGCGGAAGTACGACAGGTTGAGCACCGGGTCGGCCGCGCGGCGCTCGATCAGCACGAACACCGGAAGCAGCACGACGAACGCGAGCAAGAACGGCCACACGTCAGACGAGGTCGCAGATGCTCCCAGATCGAAGAAATCGAGGTTCTTCAGTCCGTACAGCAGCGACAACACCATCGCCACCAGCACTGCAATGCCCCACCCGTCGATGGGCTTCACCTGCTCGGCTCGCGTGTTCGGCAGCACGAACAGCCCCGCCACCACGATGAAGGCGCAGATGGGAACGTTCACGTAGAAGATGAACTGCCAGTTGGCCTGCCCGAACACCGATAGGATCAGGCTGCCGGCCGACGCTCCGAAGATGTTGGCAATGCCGTACACGCCGCCTACCAGACCCAACGCCAGCCCGCGCTTCTCGGGAGGAAACGTCGTGCCGAACTCGGCCGTGGCAACAGGCACGATGCCGCCTCCGCCCACCGCCTGCACGGCGCGCGCGGCTAACAGCATCCAAAAGCTCCCCACGTCCTGCGCCAACCCGCATAGAAGCGACCCGACACCGAACAGCAGGATGCTCGCAAGGTACACGTACTTGCGTCCCGAACGGTCCGCCAGCTTGCCCATCACCGGAATGGCGGCCGCGTAGGCAAGCGTATAGATGGTGATGATCCACACGCCCATCTGCTCGCCGATGCCCAGATCGCTCTGGATGACCGTGCGGGCAGGCGTGACGATGCCGGTATCGAGCGCCCCGATGAACAGGCCCAGCAGATACACGGCCGCAACAAGCGCGAACCCCTTGCCGCGTCCGCGCGAGGCGGACGAAGCAGATGAGGAAGAAGACGGAGCCATGGCACGACCTTTCAAGAGTGAATCAACCGGCAAGAAAAAGCCCGCGGCGCTGGCCACGGGCTTCGGAGGATGCCGGGCGCGCTCGTTTCCAAGTGCGCCCGGGGCGAGGACGAAAGCAGCGTAAGAGCGCTTTCGCCCTCGCCGCTGACGGTCGAGCGCGTGAGCGCCTAGCGGCCTTCGCGAATGTTCTCGACACCCTGCTTTACGTTGTCCTTGGCATCGACGGCGGCATCTTTGATAGCCTCGCCGGCCTTGCCGATGGACTCTTTGACGGACTCCATGAATCCTTCGCCCTTCTCATCCTTGCGCTGCTCGTGCTGCTGCGCGCGCATAGCGGCCGCGGGGTCGCCCGTGCGCTGCGCTTCCTCGTGCTCGCGCTTCGCGGCGGCATCCTCGGCCTTGCGCTCGTTCATGCCGGCCTTGGCCTCGTGGTAGGCATCCTTCATGTTGTTCTTCACGTCGTGGCCCATATCCTTCGCGCCGTTCTTCATATCGACGGACGCGTCGCCCGTCTTGTAAGCCCGATCAACCATGATAGTTCCTTTCAGATAGAGGTATCGTTTTCGTGCTACGCTTCGTCGGCTTCGCCGGTGGTCTTGATAAGCAGCTCTTCCGTCTCGGCTTCGGCGCGATCGAAATCGAACGCCGTAGCCGCCGCCTCCACGGATTCCTTCTCGTTGCCATCGCCGTCGACGGCCTCGACGTACTGCTCGGCCTCGCGCTTCACTTCGTTTTCGATGCGCTCGAGGTCTTCGGCCGCCTCCCGATTGAGCTCGTCGGCATCATCCTTGTCGATGCGGACGTCTTCCTTCGTGGTCGTGCCATCCATGTCGGCTCCTTTCCATTTGCACGGCGCGAAGCACCGCGCTTTGCGTGCTGAGTTCATACCCCGATTGTACTGAGGAAGCCCTGCGCGCACGACCACCGCAGCGCTACGGTACTGAAACGGCTGCGCGACAGCGCATGGATGAGACATTAACCCTGTCCCTTTGTCTCATTTTCATCCTCTGAAAAGCAGAACGGGGACCCGCAGGTCCCCGTTCGGAAAAGCAATCTGAAAAGAAAAGGCTACTTAGCAGCCTCTTCCTCCTTGGCATCGGCCGTCTCGACCTCGGCGGCTTCCGCGTTCTCGGCGGCAGCCTCTTCGGCCTTCTCGGCAACCTCGACGGCGGCTTCCTCGGCCTTGGCCTCGGCGGCCTCCTCCTTCGGAGCCTCCTCCGCAGCCTCGACCTTCTTCGGAGCGGCCTTCTTCGTCGCCTTCTTGGCAGCGGGCTTCGGCTCTTCCTTCTTCTTCACGGGCTCGGTCACGAGCTCCATGATAACCATGGGAGCGTTGTCGCCCTTGCGGTTGCCCAGCTTCATGATGCGGGTGTAGCCGCCCTGGCGGTCGGCGAACATGCCCTGCTCGACCTTCTCGAAGATCTCGCGCACGAGTTCTTTGTCGCCCAGAGCCGCGATGGCCAGACGACGGGAATGCAGGTCGCCCTTCTTGGCCCACGTGATGATCTTATCCACGTTCGGACGGATCTCCTTGGCGCGGGACTCGACCGTCTTGATACGGTCGTTCAGGAACAGGGCGTTCACCAAGCTCTTCTTCATGGCCTTGGTGTGGCTGAAGTCGGTGCCCAGCTTGCGGCCCTTGTAGTTGTGTCGCATGATTCGTATCTCCTATAGCTTCAAATTGAGGTCCATGGAAATGAGCTTGTCCTTCACTTCTTCAATGGACTTCGCACCAAAGTTTCTGATGTTCAGCAGGTCGTTTTCGGAGAACTCAACGAGCTGGCGCACCGAGTGG
>NZ_DBFEGU010000349.1:0-5937 GCF_048329335.1 Eggerthella sp.
GTCGGAGTTCCAGACGCCATCGGATATCACATGGCCGCCCGAGCCGTTGACGACGTCCGCGGTGGTGCCGCCGGACGGTGCCGTGGAGGGGGAGTTCGTGACGGCGACCTCGACGTTGCCTCCCTCGTCGATCGCGGCCCATGTGACGGTCTCGACCGCCTTGCCGCCGGTCTCGCATCCGTCGAGCGAGCGGGCGAGCGCGGCGCTGCGGCGGGCGGTGGAGTCCACGGTGGCCGCGGCATCGTCGCCGGCCCGCTGCGTCACGAGGACGCGGCCCTGGCCGGTCGTGACGGTGAGCTCGTCGGCGGGCGCGCCGACGTCCTGCCCGTCGAGCGTGAGCGTCGGGCATATCTTGGCGATGTCGGCGGGCGCGACGGATTCGGCGCCGGACGCCTTATCGCCGTCGGTCTTGGTCTTCTCGACGGCGGACGGTGAGCTGTCGATCGGCTCGGGTCGGTTGGATGCGATGGCGATTCCGGCCCCGCCGATGGCGAGGACGGCGACGACACCGGCGCAGATTACCGCCTTGCGGCGCGCGGCTGGCTCCGCCAAGAGGTCGCGGATCTTGTCGATCGGGTTGTTCTTCATGGCATGGTCCTTTCGAGATATAAGCCTGATGGTCTCTTCGTTTGTTCGGTCCCCTCTGGTGTGCCCCTAGCGCACCGAGGAGTATTCGGGGAGCGCGGGAATGCGCTCGCGGGGCGCGGACGGATGCTCCACGGGCTTCTCCTTCTTCGCTCCCGCCTGTCGGCGGCAGGCGGAGATGAGGGCCCAGGCCCCGCGGCCGACAAGGGCGACCGCCCCGATCGCGCATGAGGCGACGAGCAGGGCGAGCGACCCCGCGAGCTTGATGAGTTCATAGCCCAGCTTGATGAAGGGCCAGAGGATTGCGAGCACGAACGCTCCGATGATGATGGTGGGCAGCATGGGTCGGTCCTTTCCCTCGGGTTTTACTGCGTGCTCAGTCCTCGGTATCGGGAGGATCGAGCGGCGCGATGGCGACGTAGTCCTCGTTGCGCCGGCGGAGCACGAACGTGATCCGGTGGTCGTGGGCGTTCCGGCAGAACGTGAACAGGCGGCGCAGCACCCTCGTGTATTGGTTGCAGGCGTAGTTCCCCATTGTCCTGTATCCCGGGTCCACGGGGGCGATGGCGACGTATGCCCGGCCTTGCTTGAGCACGGTGCAGGGCACCGACGTGTCGTGCACCCGCTTCGCGATCGAGGCGAAGTTGTTCTTGAGCTCGGTTATCCCCACCGACGCGGGCGGCGGCAGTTTGGCTCTTCCATCCATTTCGGCACCTCCTTCCGATAGTGCGTTTATCGAGATGGGAAGCGGTTTTATCGCTTTCTTACCTTTTTTATACCCGTTTTTATTCCCTCTTTTGTGCCTCATTTCCATGGTGTGACATGTTTGCCGGAAAAATTCAGCCGACGAATACCGTGAGGGTCCTCGCCCTGCCGCCTGCGAAGTTTCCGGTGCACGTCACGAGCGTGACGGCGCGCGTGGCGTGCTCGCACAGGTCGTCGCACCCCTCCGCCCTCGCGCCCGCCTGCGCCGAGAGGTCCGCGAGCCATGCCTGCGTCTCGGCGGCGGCGGTGAGGTTGAACCTCTGGATGCCTGCAAAGCTCTTGTCGACCGACAGCGAGAATGCCGGGTGGAGGCGCACGGTGCCCTCGGCCGGCGTCGACCAGTACATGTCGCCGAGCGTATCGAACTTCTCCTGCCGCCATGCGTCCCTCAGGTAGGTGAACATCTCGCTGTCGAAGTTGAGGTGGTGTCCGTAGACGAGCGCATGCCGCCCGTCGGCCGTGCCGCGCGGATCGAGGTAGGGGCATCCGGCGAACGACCAGTTCCGGTCGAAGTCATGGTTGAGGTAGAAGCCCTGTGGGTCGCCTTCCCTGGGCGAGACCACCGGGTAGTCGATCGGGGTGCCCTCGACGCTCACCCATGCGGAGATGTCGGGGTTCCGTGCGCGCAGGGCCTCCCAGTCGATGCCGCCGCCTTCGGCGGATCCCGCCTCGGCCGAGATCTCGCTGTAGACGGCGCCCTCGTGCAGGATCGTCCACCCGATGAGGGCGGCAGCGGCGAGCGATGAGGCGCATATGACAGCGAGGATGATATCGAGGGCCTTGCGTTTCCGTCGCGGTCGTCTCTTCATGGGAATCTCCTATCTTTTAGTTGTTGCATTTGGGAGCCGAATATCGAATGCTTTCAAGTGCAATGCAGACTCTGGCGGGCAGGGATGCCGTCATGAGAGATGGGGTGCCGGGCGCGACCCCGTAGAGGAGAATGGCATCCTGCCCCGTTCGGGCAAGGCCGCGGATTAGCTGGATGAGGGGCGATGGGCCACCTCGGATCTCTTTTGGGAGGTTGCGGCCCCGGGCGTTTCGGGCAGGCCCCGCCGCATCGCAGAAGGAGGCCGAGGATGATTTACGCGGGTGTGGACATCGCCAAGATGGACCACGTCATAGGGGCCGTCGACGAGCGCGGGGCGGAGATGTGCCGCCCGATGCCGTTCAAGAACACCGAGGCCGGGCTCGAGAGGGCCGTCGCGTGGCTCGAGGGCCTGGCGGAGTCGCCGTCCGACGTCGTCGTGGGCATGGAGGCCACCGGCCACTACTGGATGGCGTGCTACTCGTTCCTCGTCGCCCGGGGCTACTCGGTCGCCGTGATAAACCCCATGCAGGTCAAGGCGGTGCGCAAGCTCAAGAAGCTCGACAAGGTCAAGAACGACCGCATCGACGCCTGGCTCATAGCCGAGACGCTGCGCATAGGGCAGTACGACGAGACCAGGCTCGCCACCGACGAGGTCGCCTCGCTGAGGTCGCTGTCGCGCTACCTGCAGTCGCTGCGCGGCATGGCCGCGGAGCTCAAGACCCAGTGCGTGTGCCTGATGGACGCGCACTTCCCCGAGTACGCCGGGATATTCTCGGACATGTTCGGGGCCGGCAGCCGCGCGGTGCTGTCCAAGTCCCCGCTGCCCTTCGAGCTGGCGCGCAGGCGCGCCGACTCGCTCGCCCGCGACATCGCCGAGGCGTCCAGGCGCGGCGGGAAGTCGGCCGGCTACGCCGCGAAGATCAAGGCCGCGGCCAGGTCGTCGATCGGCGTGAGGCTCGGCCAGGAGGCGGCCTCGTTCCAGGTCAAGTCCCTGATAAGGCAGATCGAGTTCGCCGACTCCGAGTGCGCGAAGGTCGAGGCGAGGGTGAGGGCCCTGCTCGACGAGGTCGAGCCGCTCGTGCTCACGATACCCGGGGTGTCATACGCCACGGGCGCCCAGATCGTCTCGGAGATAGGCGACGTGTCGCGCTTCCGAAACGCGTCCGCCCTGGTGAGCTACGCCGGGCTGAACTCGTCGGTGAGCCAGTCCGGGCAGTTCGACAGCGGCGGCGGCCCCATAACCAAGCACGGCTCGCCGTACCTTCGCCGCGCTTTGTGGCTGGCGGCCAACCGCGCCAGGCAGCACGACCCGGGGCTGCGCGCCTTCTACGACAAGAAGCGCGCCGAGGGCAAGCCCCACCGCGTGGCCGTCACGGCCGTGGCGAGGAAGCTGTGCCACATCGTGTTCGCGGTGATGCGCGATCAGGTTCCGTACGACCCCGAAAGAGAATAGGGCCGGGCGAAACGGGAGCTCGCCAGGCGGCCTCGCCGCCCGCTTCGCCATGCCCGAAAGCATTCGATATTCGGCTCTCAAGCTGCAACGTTCGGACAATTAACAGTTCTCGAAAACCTACGGTTTAGCCCTTGACTTCATATAGCTGGTCTCCTCTGTAATCGAAAAGGGGCCCGGCGCACGGTTGCGTCGGGCCCCGATGCGGGCTAGTCGGCCCTATCGTCAGTAGCGGTCGCGGATCTCGTCGCGGTATCGGTCATCGTACCCATAGTCGGCGCGGTCGTAACCGTCACCGTGACGGTCTTCATGGCCGTAGTCTTCGCGGTCATAACCATCGTCGTCCGGCTCTTCGTCGTCCGCGGCGGGCGCACGGGTGCGGCGGCGGTAGATGAGGGCTGCGGCCGCGGCGGCGGCGACGGCAAGCGCGGCCGCGAGGCCGATGATGACGTTGCGGCCGGTCTGATCGAGGTTGACCGTGACGGCCTTCGCCGTCTGGGTCACCTGGTCCTCGTCATGGCCTTCGAGTCCGTCGCCCCCGCCGTTGCGGAAGAGGTCCACGCGGGCGTAGTTATCGAGCGCGCGCCCGGCGGTGTAGCCGTCGGTGGCCTTCATGTGGACGATGGCGGGCGCATACGCGGTCTCGGGCCCATCGCCCGAACTGTCGGGATGGAAGCCGTTTTCCTTGGCCGTGTCCTCGGCGCTGGCGATATCGTCATGTGCGTCCTTGATGCCGTCGCGGTCCCAGCCTCCGTCGCGGGTGGTGAAGCCGGCCTCGACGCGGCCGTACTCGAAGCGGACGGCGGTCACGTGCTCATCGTCCTCGAGTCCGAGGTCGGCCACGGAAAGCTCGGTTGCCTCGGTCGTGGGCACGTCGGCGCGCCAGAGCTTCCAGCCGGTGAAGTCGACGGCGCGGCCGTCCTCGCCGAGGGTGGGGGCGGTCGCCTCGTCGGACAGCCAGGGGTTCTCATGGCCGTCGGACAGCGTCGCGTTGGCCCCGGACTCGTCGACATAATCCTCGGGCGTCTTGTCGGTCTTATACCAAACGTTCATCTTCCCGTCGTGGTCCTCGAGGGCCTGCGGCGTGGTGATCGAGGTGAGCTGCGCGCGGCCGTCGACGGCGGCGGTCAGGTCGTCCTCGACCGTGAACTCGTCGGTCCAGGTGCTCGAGGTCGAGCGGAAATCGATGGTGTAGGCATAGGAGCCGTCATTCGACGCCTTGGTCTCGGCCGAGTTCAGGCCGTCGCCGTTTGCCTCGGTGTCCTTGACGACGGGGTCGGCGATTTCCTGTCGCTTGTCGATCTCGCCGCTGACGGAGATGGGCGAGTCGTACATCGTGACGGTCTGGACCTCCCCGGTCTTCTTCACCTCGAACTCGATGCTCTCGGCCTGGTCGTAGGTGGTCGGGGTGCGCTCCTCGGTGAGCGTGTACTTGCCGGGGGCGAGCGCATCGATCTCGTGGTCCTCGGCGGTCGAGGTCCACGAGTCGACGGTCTTGCCCTCCGAATCGGTGACGGTGAGCTTGGCACCCTCGACCTCGGACTCGTCGGTGATGTCGCGCTTGGAGATGCGGACCTTGGTGAAGTCGTCCTCGAAGTTCGCCTGTCCGGCTTCCCGGCCCTCGATTCGGCCGTCGGCGCCGACGGTGAAGGTCTTGATCTCCGGTGCCTCGACGTATCCGGCGGGCGCCTCGCTCTCGGCGACGCGGTACGTGCCGGGCGCGAGGTGCCAGAAGTCGATCGAGCCGTCGGCGCCGGTCACGCCCTCCTCGGCGCTCTTGCCCTTCTTGAGCAGGATGGGCACGCGGCGGGCCTTGCCGCCGGCAACCGAGACGTAGGTCGCCCCGTCCTTATCGACCGCGATGCTGCCGGCGGGTTTGCCCGAGACGGTCAGGTCGTAAGTGCCGGCGCCGAGCCCGCGGCCCTCGTATGCCGAATCGGCATCGGACCAGGCGAGACGGATGGCAGGCATGGTGTATCCGTCGTCGGTGAGGGCGGGCTTGGCGCCGAGCAGGCCGGTCGCGACCTTGGCGGTGTAGGACTTGCCGGCCTCGATTTCGACCTCCTCGCCTTCGAGGGCATTGCCGTCCTGGGTGGCGATCAGGGTGTACGTGCCGGGTTTCATATCGACGGCATCGGCCCCGAGCGGGGTTTCCGGGCCGTCGGGGGATTTGAGGACGAGGGAGGTGCCGTCATCGGCCTCGGCCTTGACGCTTGCGCTCGCGGCGGCCTTCCTGATGGAGACCTCGCTTCCGGCCTCGGCGCGCACGGCGAGGTTGCCGGCGGCGCTGCCGATCGAGATCTCGTCGTCGGCGTTCCAGACCTGGAAC
>NZ_DBFEGU010000350.1:0-10056 GCF_048329335.1 Eggerthella sp.
TTCGCGCGATGATGGGGGGGCTTGCAGCGGAGCCCCCCCCCCGACGCAACGAGGCCGCGGATGCTCCCCGGCCTCATCGAAAGGAATACCGACAGTACCGCTTGGCTGAAAGCCTACTAGCCCACCGCTCACACGATGTTCGTAGCAATACCTCACGAGACTGTTTACTTGGCGAAGATAGTCTTTATTCGTTCGTATTGCGATTTTTTTATCAACTGTCGGACAACGCCGATTGTACGCTCTTTTGTTCGGTTTGCGAACCCTCAGAAGCGTTTTTGTGCAGGTGAACAACCAAATCGTTGCCAATCGTCACCGCGTTGTCACGCCTCCGTTTCTGGTCGGCTACGCAAACTTCCCGGCCGCAAGGTCACGCCCGAGCAGATACCCGAACGTGAGGCAGTTGATGCCGTAGCTGTTACCCGGTATAGCGAAGTTGTACGTGTTGGCGTACATATCGCCCACCATAGCGCCGACGTTGAACAAGCCGGGGATGGGCTGGTCGTTCTCGTCGCACACCTCCATGTCCTTGCTCGTTCGCAGACCGCCCATAACAGTCATGAACATCGCGTAGTTCTGCGCCGCGTAGAAGGGGCCCGCCTCGTCTATCTTCACGAGGAAGTCGGGATTCTTGTAGAAGTCCTCGTCCACGCCCTTGTCGCACAGCTCGTTGTAGCGCGCGACCACCTCTTTGAGCTTCGCAGCGTCCAAGCCCAACTGCTTAGCCAGATCGTCCAACGTGTCGGCCTTGAAGTACGCTCCCGTCTCCACACCTGCGTCCCACATGGCCACCAACTCGTCGGGAGTAAGCGGGGGCAAGGTGTAATCCATGCCGAACGAATACCACTCGTGCCCCTTGTCCAGGATGGCTTGCGGATAATTCGCCGTCCAGATGCCATACGCTACGTTGCCCGGCTGAGACAACAGGTGATTCGAGCTGTAAGGCGCCGAAATATCCTCGCGCTGGTAACGCTCGGTGTTCATGTTCACATTCAAACCCATGTGGAAGCCGCACGGCTCGTGGCTGCCGCCCCAGGCGCCCTGCATCATGGGCGCGTTCGGATACGCATGCTGCCACGCCGCACCAACCCACAGGCCCATCTTCTGACCGTCGCCGCCGTAGATGCCGGTGAGGTTGAAGCTGGTGTTGTAGTCGATCTCTCCCTGCTCGTAACCCACTAGCGGCAGCACCATCGGGCAGTACGCGGCCAGCATCTCCTTGTCGTTGGAGAAGTCGCCCGTGGCCAGCACCACAGCCTGCTTCGCGACGAACTTCACATAGCTGCCGTCGGCCATCTTCGAAGCGATAACGCCCGTCACGCGGCCCTTGTTGTCGTCCTCCCGGATGAGCTGCTCGGCCTTCGTGTCGTAGATAATCTCCACGCCCAGCTTCTGCGCCTTTGCTTCGAGCGCCTCCACGGCGCCCTGCTGGCCCGTCGACACCATGGCGCTGTTGCCCTCGGTGGAGAAGGCGTGCGCGTAGTTCGGCCCCAGGTCGAACGTGTTGTCGCGCTCCATGATGACCTGCAGGCCGCTCTCGCGGGCGATGTCGATCATCCAGTTCATAGCCTCTTCGGACTCGTTATAGCCGCGCATCCACTTCTGCTGGTCGACGGCGAACGAGGCGGCACGCATCTCGTGATAGTAGAACGGCACTGGATCGAACGGCTCGATGCCCAGCTCTTCCATCACCTTCGAGTTCTTCGCGTAGTTCGAGCCGCCGCGAGAGATAGGAGCGCTGGCCGCCGAGAACAGCGTCACCTTCGCGCCCTGCTCGGCCGCCGACACAGCCGTGGTGAAGCCGGACATGCCGCCGCCCACCACGATGATGTCGTTCTCCACCGTCTCGGTGATCTGATCATCGGGAACGGGCTCAGGCGGAATCATGAACGACCACTTCGGCATGCCGTCGGTCAGCTTGAGCACCGCGTCGGACGAGTTGATCGCGCCGTCCATTGCGGGCGATGCAGCCTTCGCCTCGTCGGTCGCGCCGCCGCTGGGCGTGCAGCCCACGATGCCCGCTGCCGCTGCTCCGGCCGCACCCACCGCTCCGAACTTCAGAAAATCACGACGCGAGAATCTTTGTTGCTTTCCCATGATGTGCTCCCTCCTGGTTAGATACCTGCCCCTTGCAGGCATCCCCATCTTACGTACCGAGCCGCATCGCAAGAAAGCAGCTTCGAGTTGCCCACCCGCAACTGTTTTCTGCTTGCGCTCCGATCATGATCGGAGGTATCAAGAAGGCGTCGGCATGCGCTATGCTGGGAGCCGACACGAAACGGCTTCTGGGAGGGGACCGTGGATATTCGGCAACTGGATTACTTCATCGTCGTGGCACAGCTGGGGAGTTTCACCAAGGCGGCCGACGAGCTTTTTCTGTCGCGCCAGGCGCTCAGCAAGGCCGTGCGCAACCTTGAGCACGAACTGGGGCAACCGCTACTGGCGAATCGCGACAACCATCTGGAGCTGACGGATGCCGGGCGCACGCTGCTCGACGATGCCGCTCCGGTTGTGGAAGCTTTCAAACAGCTGGAGCGCCGCCACGTCGGCTGCGTCGGCGCCCCTGCGCTGCGCCGGACGCTTTCGGTGGCCATGGCGCACGGCACGGCGCTCTCCATGCCTGATCGAGCCATCGACGCATTTCGGGAAGAGCATCCCGACATCGTGTTGTCGGTGGAGGAGGTGACCACGGAAACAGCCATCGACATGGTGCGCACGGGCGAATCCGACATCAGCCTCGTGGGATCGGCTCCGCAGTACCTCGAGGAATTCGACCCCATGCTGGTGGTGGAGACGGGCGTGTACGCGTTCGTCCCCGAAGACAACCCGCTCTCCGCGCGCAAAGAGCTGGAGCTGAGCGACCTCGACGGGCAGCCGTTCGTGACGTTCGGCAAGCGAAACCACCTGCACCGCTACTTCGTCGAGGCGTGCGAGGCGGCAGGCGCGCATCCAGATATCCTCATGACCACGTCCGACGCCGAACTACTCGTCCGAAGCGCCACGCAACAGCATGCGCTGTATTTCGGGTTTCCACCCCACGTGCTCAACGACCCGAAGGAGGGGCGAGCACTCGTGCGCATCGCCGTGCCGCATGCCAGTGCGTTCGGTACCTACGGCATAAAACGCAAAGGAGCGCCACTCTCGTCGTCGGCACGGCTTTTCTGGCAGTACCTGGGTTCGCTGTAAACGAAAAAACGCCCCCGCATGGGCGGGGGCGCGATAGCTCGGAGATGCTTGCGGGCTATTCCGCAGCAGCCAGCGGAGACGGCACGGAGTACACGCGGGCGGCGTTCTCCTGATCGAGGTCGTACAGGGCCTTCGCATCGGAGCCGAACAGCTTCATGCGCGTGATCATCTTGTCGGCGTTGTCCTCTTCCTCCTGCTGCTCCTCGATGAACCAGTCGAGGAACTTCATGGTGCGGTAGTCCTTCACCTCGGCAGCGGCGGCGTAGATGTCGTTGATGAGGCTGGTCACGTACTTCTCGTGCTCGAGCGCGGCCTCCAACGGCTCCAGGAACGTGGTGAATTCCTTGTCGGGCTGATCGATGGCCAGCAGCTTCACCTTGCAACCGTTCTCGTGCAGGTAGTTGCGGAAGATAAGAGCATGGTCGCGTTCTTCCTTGGCCTGGATCTCGTACCAGTTGGCAAAGCCCTCGAGACCCTCCTCCTCGTAGTAGTCGGCGAAGGACAGATACAGATACGAAGAGTACAGCTCCTTGTTGATCTGATCGTTCAGCAATTCGTACACGCGTGCGTCCATGAGCATCTCCTTCTTGGGTCGTACGGGGGTGTAAACAGGTTGGGCACCCCGTTTCATCTGCGTATATGATAAACCTCATAAGGCTTTCCGACGAGGTTCGCGCGCACGCTCGCGCCAAATCAACACAGCGGCCAACCGGATACCAGATGCTTATTCGACCTCTTCGGCCAAGTCGAGCAGCTCGCCCTCTTCACTCGCCCTCCGCGCGGGTTCGCCCGCCGCATGGAGCCGCCCTATGGCCGCCACCACCTCGCTCAGCACTACAGCCACGATGTAGATCGATAGGACGCTCGACCACAGCAACTGGGCGTGAGCGCCGAACAGCTGAAATACGGTCATGCCGACCGCCACGCTGGCCGCACAGCTTGCGCAAAACGCAGCGAACACTTTGGAGAATCCCACGTCGGAGCTCTTCGCCATCCACAACAGAACCACGAGGCCCAGCACGTTCATCAACGCCACGCCCAAATAGGAGATGGTGGAGAACAGCATCAGCCCCGATAAGGCGCCGGTAACGTTGGCGATCGGGCACACAAGCATGAGAGCCGCCGCAACGGGAAGCGCTATACGGTAGAACGCTTGAAGAATGCCGCCTCGCGCGCGGTACGCGTGCGCAACTACCCACCATACCACTATGGCTAGCAGCAGATACGCCATCGGCTTGTACGCGACGTCCCCGGACTCGACACCGATCCGATCGGACCATAGCGTCAAACCGATCGTGAAGAAGTTGAACATGAGACCGGCAACCGCCGCCCATCCCTTCTGCATGACTTCGCGCATGGTTTCGAGCGGCTTTACCGCGACGACGCTGCGCAAGCCGGCCTTGATTTCGTCGGCCTGCACGATCTGGCTCGCCAGCAAGGGCAGCGCCCCGCACGATACCAAGACGAGCATTCCAAGGCAGAACAGAAACGGCGTGCCGGCATGCGACACCACGAACCACCAGCACGAGGCCGCCAAGAATGCCAGCATCGTGTTGAGCAGTGCCCCTTGGTAGGAAAACAGACGATAGTAGCGACCCCATTGACGCAGCAGGCAGGTCAGGCCGAAGCCCAGGAACAAACCAGCGCCCGCAGCGCTCACCGGAGTAGGCAAAACCTGGTAGAGCAACGCACACAGTACGCCCGCGATCGATGCGAGCAACCCTACGCCGATGGACCAGCGTCGCTTCTCGCCGTCGTGCGCTGAAACGAACACGACGACGCACAACGCCACAACGCCCACAAGGAAAGAATGGATGAACAGATCCGCCGCGCCTTCGAGCGCATAGGCGCCCAGCAGCAGATTATCGGCATGCAGGCATAGCGCGAATCCGGCAAGAACGCAGGACAGCGCCAAGCCCATGGGCGACCACTCGCGAGCATATTTCGTGATACCGTTGATCAGATTACCTTTCCATGAAGCGATCTATTATAGTGCAAAAGCACGTAAACGCAGGTAACAGATACCAGATCGGCCGCGTGAGAAGTCCTTGATCCCAGCGTTGCGCAGCGAAAACGCTCGGCAGCCCGCAAACGCACGCGCGCCGCCCCGGAGGAGCGGCGCGCGGAACATCAGGCTGGGCGATGCCCGTTACAACATGGGCACCACCATGGTCAGCGGCAGGGCCGCGACCACCACCAGGTAGCGCAGCAGGAAGCCGCCCACCAGCACGCCCGCGTCGGACGCGGCGCTGATCCAGTGAGCTTTGCGGCTCTCCTCGAACTCCTTCGGGCTGAAGAACAGAAGCCACGTCTCCAGCGCTGTGGGCAGCACGAGGCCGATGAGCACGAGCCCGATCCAGAACAGCGGCGCGTATCCGCCGACCAGCAGCGACATCACCGAGTTCCAGCCGGCCGTGGAATTCGTGCACGTGATGAACATGAGCGCAGCGATCAGCACAAGCTCGATGACGGGCAGGCAGAAGTGGAACTTCTTGAGCACGCCCACGCGGTTGAACTCGTCAGCGTGCCTGAAGATGCCGATGAGCAGCACCGACGCCGCACCGGTGGACATGGCCGACACGAGGAACAGGATGGGCAGCAGCGCGTTGTTCCACAGCGGGAACGTCTTGCACACGCCCAGCAGGGCGCCCGTGTACATGGCCACGGCCACGCCGAACACCACGCCGGCGATATCGAGCCACACCGGCACGCGCTTCTTCATGAAGTCGAGGACCACCACGACCAGCGATATCACCGTGAAGCCGCCGAGGAACACGACGCCCCAGGTCATGACCGATCCGAAGTTCGTCAGCAGCAGGGCGAAGCGCAGCGGGTTCATGAGGCCCGCCTTCGCATCGAACATCAGCAAGCACAGGCCGATGATCACCACGATAGGCGCCACCAGATGCCCGATCTTGCGCATCGACACGGCCTCGGGATGTCGCCACCCCAGAAAAGCCGAGGTCACGAACGCGCCGCCGCCGAGACCGGCGAGGAACAGATACCATGCGATGATGGCACCCCAAATAGGTTCAAACGTCATCGTTCATCACCTCACGTAAAATACTTTGGACTTGGTCAGGTCGCCCGCGATAGGCTGCGCGTTCGTCGCGACGATCTCCTTCGAGATGTCGCTGTCCGGGTCGTCCAGATCGCCGAACATACGCGCCCCCGTCAGGCAAGCCTCCACGCACGAGCACATCTTCGTGCCCGTCGTCTCGGCCGACACCGTGCAGAAGCGGCACTTGTCCACCGCGCCCGTCTCCTCGTTGCGCACGCGCACCTGGTAGGGGCACGCCGCCATGCAGTACAAACAGCCGATGCAGCGGCCGTGGTCCACGCCCACGATGCCGTCCGCGCCGATATAGGCGGCGCCGGTGGGGCACACCGCCACGCAGGGGGCGTCCTCGCAGTGCATGCACTGCAAAGGCACCGTCTCCACGCGCACGTTGGGATACGTTCCCACCTCGTGCTCCTCGTAACGGATGAAGTCCTCGGTGGGCAACAGGTTGTTCTGGCGTTGGCAGGCCACGCGGCAGGCGTAGCAGCCGATGCACTTCTTCGTGTTGATGAGCATTCCGTAGCGAGCCATTACGCACCTGCCTTCTTAACGTTGACGACCGTCTCCTGCGTGCAGGCCGACCCGTAGCCCGGCTCCATGCGGAAGGGCACGTAGTCCATCTGGCGCAGGCCCACCTCGTAGGCGGTGTGCTGGTCGGGCGACGAGCAACCGTAGTGACTGGGCATGTACAACGCCGTCGGGTTGATGCGCTGCGTGACCTTCACGCGCACGCGACCCGTGTGCTGGCCGTTGGACACCTCCACCTCGTCGCCGTCGGCGATGCCGCGGCGGGCGGCCGTGTCGGCGCTCATCCACACGCGCGTGAGGTCGTAGTCCTTCGTGATCTGCATGAGGTCCTCGATGTTGGCCGTCTGGGTGTGGCTGTGGATGGCCTGCTTGCCGCCGATCAAGCGCAGCTCGTCGCCCATGGGCATGACGGCCGGTTCGACCCACACCGGATAGGGCGACAGCCCCGCCTTCTCGCACGCCTCGCTGGCGAACTGCACCTTCTCGGTGGGCGTCTTCCACTTCGGCGTGGAGCCGTAGGAGAACTCCTTTTCGGGGAAGTGCGCCGTGCCCGTCTTCTTCAGCGTTTCCAGCGACAGGCCCACGGTTTGGAGCTGCGCGTCGGCCAGCTCGTCCACGCTGAACTGGAAGTACTCGCCCACGCCGCACGCCTCGGCCAGCTCGGAGAAGATCTGGTCCACCGGACGCGTGTTGGGATGCACCTTCTCCAGCACCTGGTCGCGCAGCGCGACAGCCGGCACCTTGCCACCGATGAACTCCGGCAGCTCGAGGCGCTCGAGGTAGCTGGTATCGGGCAGCACGTAGTCGGCCAACAGGGCCGTCTCGGACATCTGCACGTCCACGACCACCATGAGGTCCAGCTGCGACAGCGCTTCAGCCAAGTACGCCGTGTTCGAATAGCCGGCGGCCATGTTCGAGTTGTAGAAGAACATGCCCTTGATGTCGCCGTTCTTGGCCTGCTCGGCGGCGAAGAGGTTCGTGCCCATGCTGGTCAGCGCCAGCGGGTACTCCTCGGTGCCGGCGATCTTGGCCTCGGGCTTCGGCACGCTGGGGAACTTCTCCTTGTCCACATCACCCGCAGACACGCTGGGCGTGAAGATGGCGCCGCCCTCCTGGTTCCAGCAGCCCAGCAGCGTGTTGAACAGGCATACTGCGCGCGCCGTCTCGCCGGAGTTCGCGTACGAGCAGCCGAAAGCGCCGCGCCAGCTGGGCTCGATGGACGCCGCGGGGGCGGCTTCGGCGAACTCCACGGCCAAACGCGCGATGGTGGTTGCGGGGATGCCGGTGATCTTCTCGGCCCATTCGGGCGTGCAGTCGGCCAGCGACGCGGCCCAATCCTCGAAACCCACCGCGTTATCGGCCACATACTGCTTGTCGTACAGGCCGCGCGTCACCAACACGTTCGACATGGCCAGCAGGAAGGCCAAGTCGGTACCGGGGTTGATGGGCACCCATTCGTCGGCGAACGCGATGGAGTTGTTGCAGCGCGGATCCACCAGCACGATATGCGCGCCGTTTTCGTGGGCGCGCTGCAGCTCTGCCACCGAGCTGGGGCGAATGGCGTCGGCGTAGCTGCGGCCGATGAACATCGTCATCTTGGAGTTCTCCATGTCGGACGCATAGCTGGCCGCGCCGATGGCCTGGGTGAAACCGCTTTCCTTCGACAGGTTGCAGGCAGCGCCGTGCGTGTACACGTTCGCCGAGCCCAGCGCGTTCATGAAGCGCTTCGTGTAGTACTTGCCCGACGGGCGCGGATCCTGCACCATGGCAAGCGCCTGCGGCCCCCTGTCGGCGATGATGGCCTTCACCTTCTCGGCGATCTCGCTGTAGGCCTGATCCCACGAGATTGCCTCGAATGCGCCCTTGTCGTTCTTCTTGAGCGGGTCGGTGAGACGATCCTTCGAATAGGCGATCTGGGAATAGCCGTAGCCACGGGCGCAGAGCTTGCCCTGGGCGTACGGATGGTCCTCGTCGCCGATAAGCTTCGTCAGGCGCCCGTCGACGACGTACGCCGTGAAACCGCATTTGCTCGAGCAGGCGTTGCACAGCGAATGGACGGTCTTGGTTTCTCCCCCTTGGGCTCCGTCATCAGCGTGCGCCTGCTCCCAAGCGTCGAAGCTCACATAGCCGGCCGCCGCCGTGAGCGCGACCGCTCCGGCGCTGCCAGCCAGGAAGCTCCGCCTGGTTATAGCGTGTTCTGACATAGCTGCTTCCTCTCTTATATGCATGCGTGTAAACGATTGCGTTCGGCACGCGCATCCGCGTCGATCCCTTGCTCGCCAGCACCCGACGTCAACGCCAGATGCTCCCGCATGCCCACGAGCACGTCGACCAGCCCGATGTAGAACCGGGCGTCGTCGGCAAGCTCCAGCAGGCGCATGCGATACGCGGTGAGCCACGAGAACCGCTCCAAAACGAATTGGCGGGCGGCATCTCGCATCCCCGACCGCAGCAGCACGGCTGCAAGGTCGAGCTCGAGCGCAAGATGATCCGGGCACGCCGAAAATTCCGGCGGCACCCGCATGCCCATGCGCTCCACGAGATCGCGCATATAGCGCGCCGAATCTCCCTGGTACATGCCCTCGGCTTTCGAGAACGGAGACGGCAGCGACCCGTTCGACCACGTCGTGTACAACGACTCTGCCGGCACTGCCGATTCCGGCAGCCCTCCCGTGAAGTGGCGTGCGGCGAACAGCCGCTTCTCGTCGTACGTCGGCGGCGTGAACAGCGCCTTCACCTCGCCGGCGGAAAGGAACTCCTGAAGCGGGCAGCGGCTGCGGACGCGGGCTATCGGGCTGGTCGGCTCGCCGAGCGCGTCGTCGTCCTGCAAGCCGCGCCGAGCGGCGTCAAGAAAATCCGACCAGAGCGGGCCGTCTACCAGCTGCTTCCACTCGTCTTGCCCGACGGGCGCGAAACACATCGACAGCACCGTGAACATCTCGTCGTATTCCATGGCTTTTGCCTCCTTTCCGCATCTCTTCGGATCGGCCGCGCTTTCAGCGGGCCGAAACCGGACATGTCCAGCGATCACGCCTACGCTTGCACGAGGGTCGTCGTCCTCACGACGCCCTGGTCGATGACCTTCTGCGCGATATCCTCCCAATCGATGAACTTGATGGCGCCGTTCGGGCACTGCTCGGCGCAGCGTCCGCACGAAATGCACTTCGTGGATACGCCGGTCTCGCTGTCGACGCGCGGCATGTTCCACGGGCACGCCTGGCTGCACATGCCGCAGCCGATGCACTTCGGCGTGTCCCCCGGGCGCGCACCGGACTCTTCGTCGG
>NZ_DBFEGU010000351.1:0-7868 GCF_048329335.1 Eggerthella sp.
GCGGCAGCACGAGCATCACCGCCGCGCCGCACGACAGCGACGAGCAGGTGAACAGCACCGGCACGAGCGGCGACGCCAGAAGCGGCAGCGTCCAGATGGTGGAGAGGAACAGCCCCGAGTACACCATCACCACGAGCGCGCTCGCGCAGCCGAGGGCCTGCACGGCCAGCACGGCGCCGTGGCCGAGCCCGAGCACGCGCAGGTTGCACGCGAGGAGCGCCGCCACGGCGGCCATGAACGCCACGAGCGCCCACGCCCCGACCGACAGCACGCTGCCAGCCGGGTTCGCCAACACGTCGAGCGCGAGCTCGGGCCGCCCCAGGTCCAGCATGAGGCACGCGGCGCCCACTGCGACCATGCCGCACGAGACGACGAGCGACGGCAAGGCCACCCGCCCGAGCGAGCGCCTCAGCGCAGCGGACGAGCGCGCCCGCTGCGACAGGTACACGGCCGCGACGAACGTGCCGCAGCCCGCGCCCGCCAAGAACAGGTAGATGACGATGAGCGGGCCGAACATCGCGCCGCCGCTACAGCTTCACGTACCAGAGGTTTTTGAGGTCGCCCAGCCCCGCGCGCAGCTTGGACAGCACGTCGTCGTCGACGTCGCCCTCCACGTTCATGTACACGAGCGCGCATTGCTCGCCGGGCAACGTGGCGATCTGCATCGTGGTGATGTTGATGCCCGCCTCCCCCAGGATGGTGCCGATGGTGCCCACGCGCCCCGGCGCGTCCACGTACTCGAACACGAGCGACTGACCGGCCGGAGCGATGTCCAGCTGGTAGCCGAACAGCGACACGAGACGCGCAGCCTGCGCTTCGCCCGCCAGCGTGCAGGCCACTTCGGTGCCGTCGGCCACCACCGACACGGTGGAAGCGTAGCCCCCGGCGTCGGGCGACGAAAGCGTCTCCACCTTGATGCCGTGGCGCTTCGCCACCGCGTCGGCGTTCACCGGCGTCACCGTGGCCGTGCTCTGGTAGGACAGGATGCCCTTGAGCGTGCCGGCAACGAGGATGGACGCGTCGGCGTGCGCCAGCGCACCGGCCGTCGTCAGCTTCAGAAACTGGGGGATCTCGCCGTCGATCTGCGCGAGCATGCTGCCCATCATCTGGCAAGCGGGCACGTACGGTCCCACCGCGTCCATCACCTCGGGCGGCACGGGCGCCATGTTCAAGGCCGTGGGCACGATGGATCCCTCGAGACCCGCCGCCACGTACTCGGCCGTCTGCACGCCGGCTCGCAGCTGCGCCTCCTGCGTGGACGCCGCGATATGCGGCGTGAGGATGGCGTTGTCGAACTCGCGCAGGGGGCTGTCCGTGCAGGGCTCGCTTTCGTGCACGTCGATGCCGACCGCGCCGATCTTGCCGGCGGCCAGGAAGTCGGCGAGCGACTTCTCGTCGAAGATGCCGCCGCGCGCGGCGTTCACCAGGATCACGCCGTCCTTCATTCGCGCGTACTGGTCGGGCCCGAACATCCCGATGGTCTCCTTCGTCTTGGGAAGGTGGACGGTGATGAAGTCGGCCAACGGCACAAGGGCGTCCACGTCGTCGTACAGCGTCACGCCCAGCTGCTCGGCGCGCTCGGGGCTGCAGTACGGGTCGTAGCCGATCAGTTTCATGCCGAAGGCGCGTGCCCGCTCGGCCACGAGGCCGCCGATGCGGCCGAGGCCGAAGATGGCGAGCGTCTTCTCGTACAGCTCCACGCCGGTGTACTTCCCGCGCTCCCAGACGCCCTCGTGCATGGACGCGTTCGCCTGCGGAACCTTGCGCGCGCAGGCAAGCATGAGGCCGATGGCGTGCTCGGCGGCGGACACGATGTTGGACGTGGGCGCGTTGCACACGATGATGCCGTGCTCGGTGGCCGCTTCGACGTCCACGTTGTCCACGCCCACGCCGGCGCGCCCGATGATGCGCAGACGATCGGCAGCTTCGACGACCTCGGCCGTGACCTTCGTGGCCGAGCGCACGATGAGCGCATCGTAGCCGGGAACGGTCTCGATCAGCTCCTCGGGCGTCATCTTCAGCTTGACGTCGACCTCGCACCCCTTGTCGCGGAGCACTGCGAGACCCGCCTCGGCCAGCCTCTCGGTAACCAGCACCTTCTTCGTCATAACGAAAACCACCTCTTGCCTTATGGATGTCAGGGAAACAGTCCCGCCCGGCGCCGGCCGCACGCGTTCACGCCGATCGAGCAAACGTCCTTATGATACGGAAAAACCCCATGGATAGATGCACGGGCTGCGAAATTCCCGATGAATTGCGAAAACGCGCGTCCGACTCGGCAAGCACGGCGAAAAGCGACCGCGCGGCTGCTTTGGTGCGGTATTGTAGACGTTCTCGCACCTCCCGTCGGGTATCCTATTCCGACGTACCGAAAAGAGAAGGGAACGCCATGCAGAAGACCACCTCGCAGAAAGCCCTCAAGGTCATCTCCATCATCATGATCGTGTTCGCGGCGCTCACGCTGCTCCTCGGCATCGGCGGCATCGTCACCGGCGGAGCCCTCGGCATCCTGGGCGCGGGCATCGGCGACGCCGGAAGCGCCGCCCTCGTCGGAGGCGTGGCAGCCGTCGCCGGCTTCGTCATCCTCCTCGGAGGCGCCATCAACCTGGCCATCGGCATCTTCGGCCTGCGCGGAGCCAACGACCCGCGCAAGATCGGCGCGTTCTACGCGCTGGCCATCATCGGGCTCGCGTTCGCCGTGCTGAGCGCGCTCGGCACCTTCTTCGGCGGCAGCGCGGACGGCGGCGACATCGCCAGCGCCCTCTTCGGCCTCGTCCTGCCCCTCGTCTGCGTGCTTTTGGCCTACAACATCAAGAAGGAGAACAACCTGTAGCGGCCCGCAGCTTCGTTCCCGCACGTGAAAGAAGGGGCCCGACGTGAACTGCCTCCCATTTCTTGGACAAGAAAGTAAAGTTCGAGAGATGGGAGGCTTCTTTATGCCGCCGAAGCATGACAGGAAGATGCGCGAACTAGCGGTCGAGCTGTTCGACGAGGGGTACGGCAGGGACATCGTCGCCGCGAGGCTTTGCATGTCGGCCAGCATCGTGGAAAAATGGCTTCTGACGTACAGGTCCGTCGGAAGCGAGGTGCTGCTCTGCATGGGTAGCCGGAAAACGAGATACGCTTGGGAGACGAAGGTCGCCGCAGCTCGGGCCGTCGTGGACGAGGGGATGGGCAAGCCCGAGGCCATGGCCGCCTTCGGCATCGCGTCGAGGACCCCGCTCGACTCCTGGTGCCGGCTCTACCGCGAAGGCGGGGCCGACGCTCTCAGGCCCAAGCCCAAGGGCAGGCCGAAGGGATCTGCGGCTCAAAGCGCGCCCAAGACGCGCGAGCAAGAGCTCGAGGCGCGCGTGCGCAGGCTCGAAGCCGAGAACGCCTACTTAAAAAAAGTCCGCGCCCTGGAGGCGGAGAAGTCTCGAGCTGGGAGAAGTCCCAAGTGATCGAGATGCTTTCAGGGCAAGGCCACGCTCTTTCCGACCTGTTGGCAGCCGCCGGGCTCCCGAGATCGACTTACTACCGCGCCCGCTCGCACCCGCCGAGGCCGACGAGGCCGGAGCTATGGGAGAAGGTGGCGGAGGTGCTCTCCCGCACGGCCAACGGCTGCGGACACAGGCAGGTCGCCATGGCCCTGCGCGCCGAGGAGGACGTGGCGATAGCCGACAAGACCGCACTGAAGATCATGCACGAGATGGGCATCAGCTGCGGCATCCGGCGCGAGAGCGACTACCACAGGTACAACTCGTTCAAAGGCGTTGTCGGCAGGGCGTTCGACAACGTCCTGGACAGGGACTTCTCAGCCGACGAACCCTGGCAGAAGCTCGGCACGGACGTCACCGAGTTCAAGGCCCCGTGGGGCAGGGCCTACTTTGCCCCAGCGTACGACTTCGGCAGCAAGGAGATCGTGTCCTGGAGCATATCGCGGTCTGCGAACATGGCGCAGCAAAAGGAGATGTTGGAAGGCCTGCTGGCGAAGATGCCGGAGGCCGCGAGCCCGGTCATGCACTCCGACATGGGATGGCAGTACCAGCACGACGGTTATTGCAAGACGCTCGAGGAGGCGGGCATCGTCCAGAGCATGTCGAGAAAGGGCAACTGCATCGACAACGGCGCGACCGAGCAGGTCTTCGGCCATATCAAGGACGAGTTCTTCCGCGGGCAGAGCTTCGAGAGCTTCGAGGAGTTCAAGGAGAGGCTCGAGGCGTACATCGTCCACTGGAACACGAGGCGAAGGCAGGTTAAACTGAAAGGACTGACCCCGGAGGAATTCCGGAACCAGTCCTTAGCAGCATAGCCACCTTTATTTTCCTTGTCCAAGAACCGGGACGCAGTTCAACCTGGCAAAAATTCTTCCTCGCGCCCCCTTCTAAAAAATAGTCAACGGGGTAGCATGGTCTTCGATCCGTTGACCGGCCGGTCAACGGCGGCAGGAAAGGAGGCGGCAGTGGACGACCGACGCTCGAAATTCGAGAGCCTTCCCGAAGAGCGGCGCGAGGCCATCGTCAGCGCCGCCGTGGAAACGTTCGGCAAGAACGATTACAAGAACGCCTCGACCGAGACGATCGCGCGCAGGGCAGGCATCTCGAAGGGCCTTCTGTTCTTCTACTTCAAGAACAAGAAGGAGCTGTACCTGTACCTCATGGAGCATCTGATGGAAAAGGTGTCCAACCTGGTGCTGGACGATGGGTATTGGGAGATCGACGACTTCTTCGAGCTGCTCGTCTACGCGGCGGAAACCAAATCCAAGGTGCTGAGCAAGTTCCCCTACCTGCTGGAGTTCTCCATCCGGGCCTTCTACCCGGAGCACAAGGACATAAAGGATACGATGGACAGCTGGACGCAGCGACAACTCGACTTTATGTTCACGACGTACTTCAAGAACGTGCGGTTTGACCGGTTCCGCGACGACATCGATCCGAAGTACGTGCTCAACATGCTGATTTGGCTGGCCGACGGCTATCTGCACCAACAGCAAGCGCTGCATCAACGCATCGATTTAGACGCCATGATGGACGAGATGTACCGCTGGTGCGACATGCTGAAAGCCTATTCGTACAAAGAAGAGTACCGGAGGCGATGAGATAGCAACCCCATCCCTTTGTCTCCCTTTGTCTCATTAAGGAGGAATACCGATGAGCGACCCCGTGATCGAACTCAAGGGGCTCAAGAAAGACTACGGCAACGGCCGCGGCGTGTTCGACGTGTCGTTCTCCGTGGAACGCGGCGAGGTGTTCGGCTTCCTGGGGCCGAACGGCGCTGGGAAAACCGTGACCATGCGCAACCTCATGGGCTTCATTCGCCCCGATGAGGGCACCGTGAGCATCGACGGCCTGAACTGCTTCAGCCAGCGCAGCCGCATCCAGGAGCGCCTGGGCTACCTGCCGGGCGAGATCGCCTGCATGGACGAGATGACCGGCGCGGCCTTCCTGGAATTCATGGCGCGCATGAAGAAGCTGCGCGACCGCACGCGCATGAACCAGCTGGTCGAGTACTTCGAGCTGGACCCCGCGCGGCGCATCCGCAAGATGTCGAAGGGCACGAAGCAGAAGGTGGGCCTGGTGTGCGCGTTCATGACCTCGCCCGACATCGTTTTGCTGGACGAGCCCACCAGCGGCCTCGACCCCCTCATGCAAAGCCGCTTCATCGACCTCGTGCTTGAGGAGAAGCGTCGCGGCGCCACTATCCTGCTTTCATCGCACCTGTTCGACGAGGTGGAGCGCACGTGCGACCGCGTCGCATTCATCCGTGCGGGCAGGCTGGCCGCCGTCGAGCGCATGAACGACGTGAGGAAGAGCCGCAAGCGCGTGTTCGCGGTGACGTTCGCCGACGAGACCACGCGCGACCGCTACGCGCAGGCGCATCCCGACGCACGGAAACAGGGCGCGGCTAGCGTGGAGGCAGCCGTGGCCGGCAACCCCGACGCGTTCGTGAAAGACTTGGCCGCCTACGACATCGTGGACCTCGCCGCGCGCGAGCAAACGCTGGAAGAGCTGTTCATGCACCTGTACGGCACGACGAACCAGGTGGAGAAAGGAGGCTCTCATGAATAGGACGTTGTTCGCCAAAGAGCTGCGCGCGAACCTGTTCGTCAGCCTCATCATCGCGGCGGTGCTGGCTATGTACATCGGCGTGATCGTCAGCATGTACGATCCGGAGCTGGGAGAAAGCCTGGATGCCATGATGCAGAGCATGCCCGAGATGTTTGCGGCGTTCGGCATGTCGGTGCAGGCCACCACCCTCATCGACTTCATGCTGAACTACCTGTACGGGTTCTTGCTGACCATCTTCATCCTCGTGCTCATCCTGATCGTGGCGAACAAGCTGATGGTGCGCTACCTCGATCGCGGCGCCATGGCGTATCTGCTGGCTACGCCGAACAGCCGCACGCGCATCGCGCTGACCATGGTGGGCGTGATGGTGACCATTCTGGTGGCGCTCATGGCAGTGGTGACGTCGCTCGAAGCAGGTTTCGCCGAAGCGCTGTTCCCGGGCGAGCTGGATATGCAGGCGCTGATGCAGGTGAATGCGGGATTGTTGGCCCTATGGCTGGCGATGGCCGGGTTGTGCTTCCTGTCCGCATGTCTGTTTTCGAACGCGACGGCCGCCCTGTGGGTGGGAGGCGGCCTGAACATCCTGTTCTTCCTCATGCAGATGGTATCGCAGGTGGGCGACAAGTTCGAGTTCCTGAAGAACGTCAACCCGCTGACGCTGTTCGACTACTACGGCCTGGCCGCGGGCGACGCGTCAGCCGTCGGCGGCGCGATCGCGCTGACCGTTGGCGCGGTGGCGCTGTTCGCCGTGGCGGTTGCGGCCTTCGATCGGCGCGACCTCAGCATCTAGAGCATTCCGCACGAGAAAGGACGGGAACGGCGCTCGGCCGTTCCCGCCCTTTGATGTTTACGCCTGCTCTTCAACCTGCGTGAACGCGCCGTTTTCAACCGTCGCATGCAGCACGACGGTCTTGTCGCTGTCCGACGCCTCCCACGACCGCGCATACGTGAACGTCAGCGTTGCCTCGCCCGAGCCGTCGGCTTTGAAGTTGAACGTGTGCACGCCGCCTTCGCCCGTCTTGGGCTGGGCGCCGTCGCTCGCGGGGACGAACTCGTCGCCGTCGGGCTGCACGGCCGAGCCGTCGATCTGGAAGGTCCACTCGTACCCCGTCGTGGGGTTCGCGTCCAGCTTGACCACGAGGTCGCCCTGGCTGAACTCCGCCGACCCTTCGGCGATCTGGACCTCGGATCCCGGCGCAGCCGAACACCCGACGGCGAACGCGATGAAAGCCGCCATGCACGCTCCTGCTATCACGAGTTTCAGACGAGCCTTCATCGCGCACTCCTTCCGAGCGGTTTCGCTTTCCCGCAGTATAGCGGGGGGCGCGCTACTCCTGCACGCTCACGTCCGTGAACGTGCCGTTCTGCACCGTGGCCTTCACTACGATGGTGGTCTTCACATCGTTGGCATTCGACGTGTTCGCCAGTTTCATTGTGATGGTGGACTCGCCGTTGTTCTGGTCGTCGGCCAGGAACCCGAACGCGTGCATGCCGGCCGCGCCCACGACGTCCTGGGAGTTCTGATCGTTGAAGCCGGAGGACGGCAGGTCGGCGTCGGTGTCCTTCAGCACGGTGTTGCCGTTAACCTCGGCCGTCCACTGGTACTGGACGTCGGCGTTCGAGTCCAGCAGCACGAGCATGTCGCTCTGGGAATAGGCGACCCAGCCGTTCGGAACCTTGAGGACGGTGCCTTCGCCGATGCTGCTGCCGTCGCCCATCTGGTTGCCGTTGTTGTTATTGCCGTTGTTGCTATTGTTGTTGTCGGCATTGTTGTTGCCGTTGTTGTTGTCGCCGTTGTTACCGTTGCCATTGTCGTTGTTC
>NZ_DBFEGU010000352.1:0-4618 GCF_048329335.1 Eggerthella sp.
GGCGTCGGTGCCCATGAGCGTCTTCCACGACTTCGCGGAGTTCACGGCGATGTGCGCGAGCTTTTCGGCATCGGGCTGCACTTCCAGGCCGCAGTCCGAGAACAGGAACGTCCCCTCTTGGCCCAGGTCGCAGTCGGGCACCACCATGACGAAGAACGAGCTGACCAGCTTCACGCCCGGCGCGGTCTTGAGGATCTGCAGGCAGGGGCGCAGCACGTCGCCCGTGGCATGGCATGCGCCGGCCACCATGCCGTCGGCGCCGCCGGTCTTCACCATCATCACGCCGAAGTACAGCACGTCGTCCATGAGGCCCATCGCCTGCTCGGGCGTCATCCCCTTGGCCTTGCGCAGCTCGTAGAGCGCCTCGGCGAACCCTTCGCGCAGCTCGGACGTGCGCGGGTCGATGATGCGCGCACCGCTGAGCTTGTAGGGGCTGGCCGCGATGGCGTGGGCGTCGCCGAGGATGACGAGGTCGGCGATGTCGTCGGCCAAGATGCGCTCGGCCGCCGCCAGGGTGCGCTCGTCGTCGCCTTCGGGCAGCACGATCGTCTGGCGATCCGCTTTGGCGCGGGCGAGCATCGTTTCCAGGAATGAACTCATGGCAGGCCTTTCGATTCGCGCGACGCCCTCTTCGCATGCTGCAGCGGCGGGTCGTCGCTCGCTTCCATTTTATCCGCTTTGTATGATAATCCACGCAACCCGGAGCCTTCCCGGTAAAATAGCGTTCGGCATCTATGGCGCGGCAAATACCGCGCTTTATTTCTAGGATATCGCGACCGCGCGGTTCGTGCGGGTCAATACGGACAAGGAAGGTTCCCCATGGGTGTGCGTTACTGCGATTTGCATGACATCGATCGAGGCGATTTCGACGCCGTGGTGGTGGGCAGCGGGTTCGCCGGCAGCGTCATGGCGCGCGAGCTGGCAGAGCGCGGCGGCAAGCGTGTTCTCGTGATCGAGAAGAAGCCCCATATCGCCGGCAACATGTACGACGAGGCCGACGAGGCGGGCATCCTCGTGCACCGCTATGGGCCGCACATCTTCCACACCAACGACAAGCGCGCGTTCGACTACGTCCGCCGCTTCACCGAGTGGCGCGACTACCAGCACGAGGTGCTGGCCGACTGGTACGGCACGTACATGCCGGTGCCGTTCAACAAGAACTCGATGGAGATCGCCTTCGGCGAGGAGCGCGCCTCGCAGCTCATCGAGAAGCTCATCGCCACGTTCGGCGACGAGCGCAAGGTGACCATCACCGAGCTGCGGAGCGTCGACGACCCCGATCTCACCGAGGTGGCGGACTTCATCTACAAGAACGTGTTCCTCTACTACACGCAGAAGCAGTGGGGGCTCACGCCGGAGGAGGTGGATCCGTCGGTGACGGCGCGCGTGCCCGTGTTCCTGTCGCGCGACAACCGCTACTTCCAAGACGCCTACCAGGGCATGCCGCTCGAGGGCTACACCCCGCTGTTCGAGCGCATGCTCGACCACGAGCGCATCATGGTGTGCCTGGAAACCGAAGCCGAGAACGTGTTCGAACTGGAGTTCGAGAGCAACGACGAGAACGCGCCTCTGTCCGCCATTCTCATCAAGGGCGCGCCGTTCGAGGGGCCCATCGTCTACACCGGGCCGCTCGACGAGCTGTTCCTGTCGCGTTTCGGCCGACTGCCGTACCGCAGCCTCGATTTCGTGTACGAGACGCACGACGTCGAGCACGTGCTGCCTTGCGGAACGGTGAACTTCACGGTGACCGAGGATTACACGCGCATCACCGAGTTCAAGTACCTCACCGGCCAGGTAAGCGACAAGACCACCATCATGAAGGAGTACAGCCACTCCTACGACGATCCGAAGAAGCAGATCCCGTACTACGCCATCATCAACGACGAGAACGCCGCGCACTACGAGCGCTACCGCGCGCTCACCACGTCGCTTCCGAACTTCCATCCGCTGGGCCGTCTGGCCGAGTACCGCTACTACAACATGGACGTCATCATCGGCCGTGCGCTGGCGCTCGCCGACGAGCTGGTGGGGTAGCGGCATGAAGACCATCTCCTTCGCCGTGCCGTGCTACAACTCGGCCGCCTACATGGATACCTGCATCGAGTCGATTTTGAAATGCGGGGACGACATCGAGATACTCATCGTCGATGACGGATCCACGAAGGACGACACGGCCGCCAAGGCCGATGCGTGGCAGGAGCGGCACCCGGGTGTGATCCGCGCCATCCATAAGGAAAACGGCGGTCATGGATCGGCGGTGAACATGGGATTGGCGAACGCGACGGGCCGCTACTTCAAGGTGGTGGACTCCGATGACTGGCTCGACGAGCACGCCATGGCCGAGATCATGGTTTACCTGCGCCGTCAGGCCGAACTGCCGCATCCAACCGATCTCGTCATCGGCAACTACGTGTACGAGAAGGTTCACGAGGGCGCGCGCACGGTCATGCACTACCGTAACGTGTTTCCCGAGGGGCGCGAGTTCGGCTGGGCCGACGTGGGCCATTTCGGGCAAAGCCAGTATCTGCTCATGCACTCGGTGATCTATCGTACCGATCTTTTGCGGGACATCGATCTCAAGCTGCCCGAGCATTGCTTCTACGTGGACAACATCTTCGTGTACGTTCCTCTTCCGCATGTGAAGACCATCTACTACCGTGACGTGGACATGTACCGCTACTTCATCGGGCGCGAAGATCAGAGCGTGAACGAGAACGTCATGATGGGTCGCATCGACCAGCAGCTGCGCGTGACGCGCGAGATGATCGATGCCGTGCGCCTGCCCGACGATGTGCCCGAGAAGCGCCTGGAGCGCTACATGGAGAACTACCTGTCCATGATGATGTGCATCTGCTCCATCTTCCTGCGCATGATCGACACCGACGAGGCAGAGGACAAGCGCGAGGCCATCTGGGAGTACCTCAAAGCGCACAATCCGGACGCCTACCGTCCCATCCGGCGCAGCACGCTCAACATGGGCACGAACCTGCCCACCTCGTTCGGTCGCCGCATCGGCATCACCGGCTACCGTATGGCTCAGAAGATCTTCAAGTTCAACTAGCGTGCATGCGGAACGGCGAGTCCGTTAGCGGAAGCTGTCGCCCGAAACGGACAGAATCGCCGCTCAAACCGTCCGTTTCGGGCGACAGTGTTCGTCTTGCGAACTGCGCGGCTCAAGCCGTCAGGTTGTTTGTTTTCTGGGAAGATGGAACGAAGTTGCATGGATGCGGATGGCGGTGGTGCGCGATGAAAGCCAACGATGTCGAAATGGCCCAGCTTTTCCTTCGGGCGGAGCGCATGCGGATGTGCGCGATTTCGTCCTGCGAGCGGACGCGCAAGATTCTGCGGCGGCATGTGGAGCGAGGTGAGGTCGTACGGCCTGCTCGGGGCATGTATGCCAGAGCCGCTTATTGGAGCGGGCTTTCGAAGCCCGAGAAAATGCTTCATGTGATGCGCACTGCACAGAGCATTCATCCCGATTGGGTTTTCTGTCACGAATCAGCTGCCGTTGCGTTCGGTCTGCCGGTATCGTACGAGAGGCTGGGCGCAATCCACGTTGCGACGACCCGATCGAACCGCAATGCGAATTCGAAGACCGTTCGGTGGCACGTTGTCGCCGAAGACGAATCCGTCATTGTGCAGGGACTCCGTGTGACGTCGCTGCAGAGGACCGTCTTCGATTGCATGCGCATGGTGGATTTCGGGCAGGCCCTGGCCGTTGCGGATTTCGCGCTACGCCTCGGTGGGGGCAGGGCAAGCGCGTTCGTTTCCCATGTTAGGCGCATCGGCGGCAATCTCGAAGGAGCGGCACATGCCATGCGGACGATGCACTACGCTGATGCCCGTAGCGAAAGCGGTGGCGAATCCATCGCGCGCGCCGCGATGATCCAGCATGGCTTCGCGCTTCCCGAGCTTCAGGTGGCTTTGCCTCGGCCGCTCGATCGACGGCGTTCGTATCGCGTCGACTTCCTCTGGACGCGGCTGGACGGCAGCAGGGTTATCGGCGAGTTCGATGGGATGCAGAAGTACGAGGACGCGGCGCTGCGCGGCGGCCGGACACCGATGCGCGTCCTTGCCGACGAACAGCACCGAGAGGCTCAGCTCACCCTTTACGGCATGCCGATCATGCGGTTCTCGAGCAAAGACGTGGCGAACACGGGTCGCTTCGTCAAGCTCCTCGATCAGTATGGAATTCCTCGGGACGATGAAACGGCTCGTGTCGTTCGGCGCCTGTCGCGCTCTCGCTCGACTTCGGCGCACGTGTTCGCCGTATGCGCCTTGCACGACGAGCCATTCGTCGCCTGATTGGGGAAGCTGTCGCCCGAAACGGACGGAATCGCCGCTCAAACCGTCCGTTTCGGGCGACGCGGCCGCGATCACGCCGCGTTTACGCTCCCAGGCCCGTCGCCACGGCGGCGAGCGCCACCAGGACGCCTACGATGGATTCGCCGCCCAGCAGGCCGGACGACACCACGAGGGCCGTTTCGCCCTGGGCCTTCTCCTTCTCCGCGGCCGCCTCGGGCGAGAGCCCCTTGCGGCGCAGCTTGCACACGGCGTCGTAGGCGACTTTGGCCATGGCTCCCAGAAACGCGGTCAGCGACATGTAGAAGGGTAGGTA
>NZ_DBFEGU010000353.1:0-1440 GCF_048329335.1 Eggerthella sp.
GAGTTGAACGCGTAGAACACCGCCACGCCGAACACGAGCGTGACGAAGTAGATAGCGTAGTCGCGTACCGAGCGCCGAACGTTGCGGAAAGCGAGTTTAGCCAGCATCGCGCACGTCACCGCCCAGGAACGTCACCACTTCCATGATGCGGTTGAAGAAGTCGCCGCGGCTCGTGGCGCCGCGGCGGATCTCGTTGAACACCGCGCCGTCCTTGATGAACAGGATACGGCTGGCGAACGAGGCCGCGAACGAGTCGTGCGTGACCATCATGATGGTGGCATGCAGATCGGCGTTCATCATGGACAGGGTCTCCAGCATCACCGTGGCGCTGCGCGAATCGAGCGCGCCCGTGGGCTCGTCGGCCAGCACGAGCTTCGGATCGGCGACCATGGCCCGCGCCGCGGCGATGCGCTGCTTCTGGCCTCCGGACATCTGGTAGGGGTACTTGCCAAGCACCTCGTCCACGCCCAACGTGCGGGCGATAGCCTGCACGCGAGGCTTGATGGAGGCGGTGGACTCGCCCTTCACCGTCAGCGCCAGCGCGATGTTCTCGAAGCCGGTGAGCGTGTCCAGCAGGTTGGAATCCTGGAAGATGAAGCCCAGGTCGTCGCGACGGAACTTCGCCAACGCGCGGGAGCGCAGGCCCGTGATGTCGCGCCCGTCGACGAGGATGTGCCCGCTCGTCACGGTGTCGATGGTGGCGACGCAGTTCAGCAGCGTCGTCTTGCCGGAGCCCGACGGCCCCATGATGCCCACGAACTCGCCGGGGGCCACGTCGAAGCTGATGTCGTTGATGGCCCGGGTGACGGAATCGCGGTTGCCGTACACCTTCTCGATCTGGCGCACCGACAGGATGGGACGGGCGCCGAGAGACGGAGCCGAGCCTCCGGGGCGCGCCGCCGTCTGGGTTTGCGGAGTCGCGTAGACTTCGGTCATGATCGTATCCTTCCTCGCTTGCAGGTCTTCGACCATGCTACGGCGCGGCGCGCCCGGGCGCCATCGAATCGGGTGACGCGTACCTTACGAAAATGCAAGGCAGCGCGGCCTGAACCCGCAGGCCGTCATCCTGATCGGAGGCCGCAGGCCGGAGTCGAAGGATCCCGCGCGGTGCCAGCTGCGGCGGTTCCCGCTATCGCTGCACGAAAGGCAGAGGAAGCGCATGCCGTTCACGACAGCAGGTCGAGCTTGCGGCGATCGTGCGGGAACGCCAGCAGCACGCGCGTGCCCTCCCCCTCTTCCGAGGCCAGCGCCACGGCGAGACCCATCTTCGCGCACAGCTCGGCCACGAGGTACAGCCCCATGCCCGTGGACGAGCCCGCACGCCTGCCGTTCTCGCCGGTGAAGGCGCGCTCGAACACGCGAGGCACGTCGCCGGCCGGCACGCCCCAGCCGTCGTCGGCCACCTCGAGCACCGTGCGCGCGTCGCTGGTCCCTGCTCCC
>NZ_DBFEGU010000354.1:0-2215 GCF_048329335.1 Eggerthella sp.
CATAGAGGCGGTCGGAAGCGCAAGGGCGCATCCGCTCGCGGCGGCGGGGGAACGGTAAGTACCCCGCGCCGAAGAAGCTGGGCGGCACTAGGGCCGTTCAGGTGAAGAGAAAGAAAGCAGCATATGGAAAAAATCGTCGAATCCTTCGAACTGTACGGGAAGCAGTACCGTTTGGAGACAGGCGAGCTCGCCAAGCAGGCGACCGGCTCGGTCGTCGTCACGCAGGGCGACACGACGGTGCTCGTTACGGCCGTCATCTCGAAGGAGGAGAAGGACTACGACTTCTTCCCCCTCACGGTCGACTTCATCGAGAAGATGTACGCGGTCGGCCGCATCCCGGGAGGCTACCTCAAGCGCGAGGCGCGTCCTTCCGACAAGGGCACGCTGACGGCCCGCATGGTGGACCGTCCCATCCGTCCCGGCTTCGCCGACGGCTTCAAGCGCGAGGTGCACGTCGTGTGCACGACGCTCGTCGTCGACAGCATCAACCCGCCCGACACCATCTGCGTCATGGGCGCCAGCGCTGCCCTCATGCTGGGCGCGGCTCCCTTCGACGGCCCCGCCGCTTGCGTGCGCATCGGCCGCGACGTGGAGACGGGCGAGTTCATCGTGAACCCCACGTTCGAGGAATCCGAGAACTCGGATCTCGAGCTGACCATCGCCGGCACGGCCGACTACATCTCCATGGTGGAGGCCGGCGCCGACGAGATCTCCGAAGAGGACATGCTGGCCGCCATGACGTTCGGCCAGGAGGCCATCGCCGCGTTCTGCGAAGCCCAGCAGCGCTTCCTCGACCGTGCGAACATCGAGCCGGTCGAGTGGCCCGTCCACGTCGCCGACCCGGCCATCGCCGAGCGCGTCGCGCCGTTCATGGCCGAGATGTCCGCCGCGTTGCGCGATGCCGACAAGCTTTCGCGCATGGGCAAGGTGGAAGAGCTCAAGGCCCGCATTAAGGAGGAGCAGTTCTCCGATGAGGAGCGCGCCGCATGGAAGGGCGACATCGCCGCCGAGCTCAAGAAGCTCGAGAAGAAGGCCATGCGCGCGATGGTCATCGAGACGGGCGAGCGCGCCGACGGCCGTCGTCCCGAGGACATCCGCCCGCTGTACATCGTGCCGGGCTACCTGCCCCGCGTGCACGGCTCGGGCCTGTTCCAGCGCGGCCAGACGCAGGCGCTCTCCGTCTGCACGCTCGGCATGCTGAACGAATGGCAGCGCCTCGACACCATCGACCCCGCCGAGGGCAAGCGCTACATGCACCAGTACAACTTCCCGCCGTACTGCACGGGCGAGACCGGCCGCATGGGCGCTCCGAAGCGCCGCGAGATCGGCCACGGCGCGCTGGCCGAGCGCGCGCTGATCCCGGTGCTTCCCAGCGAAGACGAGTTCCCCTATGCCATCCGCGTGGTGTCCGAGGTCCTCGAGTCGAACGGCTCGTCGTCCATGGCCTCCACCTGCGGTTCGACGCTGGCTCTCATGGACGCGGGCGTGCCTATCAAGGCGCCTGTTTCGGGCATCGCCATGGGCCTCATCAAGGAGGGCGACGACGTGGTCATCCTCTCCGACATCCAGGGCATCGAGGACTTCCTCGGCGACATGGACTTCAAGGTGTGCGGCACGGCGAAGGGCATCACCGCCCTGCAGATGGACAACAAGGCCCGCGGCCTGTCGGTCGACATCCTCGCTCGTGCGCTCAAGCAGGCCAGCGAAGGTCGCGCCTACATCCTAGACGCCATGCTGGAGACCATCGCCGCGCCGCGCGAGGAGCTCTCCGAGTTCGCACCGCGCATCGAGACCATCCACATCCCGGTGGACAAGATCCGCGACGTCATCGGCTCGGGCGGCAAGGTCGTCCGCGGCATCCAGGAGGAGACGGGCGCCAGCATCAACATCGAGGAGGACGGCACCATCCACATCGCCGCCATCGAGGGCCCGGCCGGCGAGGCCGCGAAGGCCATGATCCTCGGCATCGTCAAGGAGCCCGAGGTGGGCGAGACGTTCGACGGCGAGGTCGTTGGCATCAAGGACTTCGGCGCGTTCGTCAAGCTGACGCCGGGCAAGGACGGCCTGCTGCACATCTCCCGCGTTGCCAACGGCCGCGTCGGCAAGGTCGAGGACGTGCTGAACCTCGGCGACATCATCAAAGTCGAGGTGCTCGAGGTGGACCCGAAGACGGGCAAGATATCGCTCGACCGCCTCGACAAGCCGGACGCTCCCG
>NZ_DBFEGU010000355.1:0-2057 GCF_048329335.1 Eggerthella sp.
ACGCCGTAGTGCCCGCACACCACGGCTACAGGCGCATCGAGGGGAAGCGGCGGGGCTGCGTCTTCTACCGCCATCACACGAGGCCTTCCGGGGCCTTCGCCGCCTCGTCCGACTCGCGGATGGCCGCGCGGCGGATCTTGCCGTTCACGGTCTTGGGCAGCGCGTCCACGTACTCCACGATGCGGGGGTACTTGTACGGCGCGGTCTTGCGCTTCACCCAGGTCTGCAGCTCGCGCGTCAGCTCGGATGAGCCCTCGAAGCCCTCGGCCAAAACGACGGTGGCCTTCACGGCCTTGCCGCGCGTGGGATCGGGCACGCCGGTGACGGCGCACTCGCGCACCGCCTCGTGCTCCAGAAGCACGCTCTCGATCTCGAAGGGGCCGATGCGGTAGCCGCTCGACTTGATCACGTCGTCGTTGCGCCCGACGTACCAGAAGTAGCCGTCCTCGTCGCACCACGCGGTATCGCCGGTGTGGTACCAGCCATCGTGCATGGCGGCCGCGGTCTTCTCGGGATCGCGGTAGTATTCCAGCATGATGCCGGCGGCCTTCTCGTGGATGTCGATGCACACCTCGCCCGTCTCGCCCACCGCGCAGCGGGTGCCGTCGTCGCGCTGGATCTCCACGTTGTACAGCGGCACCGGCTTGCCCATGGAGCCGGGGCGCGGGGCGGAGTTCGTCAGGTTCGCGATGGTCAGCGGCGTCTCGGTCTGCCCGAAGCCCTCGTAGATGACGAGTCCCGTGTGCTCCTTCCAGAAATCGAACAGATCGGGGTTCAAGGCCTCCCCCGCCGTCGTGGAGTACCGAAGCGAGCTCAGGTCGTAGGCGTCGACGTTCTCGGTCATCATCATGCGGTACATCGTGGGCGGGCAGCACAGCGTGGTGATGCGGTGCTCGCCGATGAGCGACAGGATCTCGGAGGGGTGGAAGCGGTCGAAGTCGTACGTGAACACGCACGCCTCCATGAGCCACTGGCCGTAGTACTTGCCCCACACGGCCTTGCCCCAGCCCGTGTCGGCGATGGTGAAGTGCAGGCCGTCGGGATCCACGTTGTGCCAGTGCTTCGCGGTGACGAGGTGCGCGATGGCGTACTCGGAGTCGTGCAGCACCATCTTGGGGTTGCCCGACGTGCCGGACGAGAAGTACATGAGCATGGGGTCGGCCGCCGCCGTCTCGCGGCGCTCGAAGTCCTCGGACGCGGCGCGCACGCACGTGTTGAAGTCGAGCCAGCCCGCGCGCTCGACGCCCGCCGCGCACACGCCCTCCGGCCCCGACAGCGCCTCGCCCAGCGGCAGGCCGTCGTCGGGGAACACGAGGTTGCCGTCGGCGTCCTCGGGCGTGAGGCCGCCGCCCGCGCCGTTCACGAGGATGCGGCGCTCGAGCGTGGGGCACGCGTCGGCCACGCGATCGCACACTTCCGCGATGTCGCCGAGCGACGTGGCGATGACGGCCTTGACGGACGCGCCGTTCAGACGGTATTCCAGGTCGTGCTCCTTGAGCATGAAGGTGGCGGGCACCATGACGGCGCCCAGCTTCGCCAGCGCGGTGGCCACGAACCAGAACTGGTAGTGGCGCCGCAGGATGACCATGACCATGTCGCCGCGGCCGATGCCCTGCTCGGCCAGGAAGTTCGCCGTCTTGTCCGACCAGCGCTTCATGTCGGCGAACGTGAACACGTGGTTCTCGCCCTCGGGGTTGCACCACACCATGGCGCGGCGGTCGGGGTCGTTCGCGGCGATGTCGTCGACCACGTCGTAGCCGAAGTTGAAGTCTGCCGGGCAGTTCACGTCGAACGAGACGAGCACGCCGCCCTCGTCGTAGGCTTCGTTCACGTAGCGGAGGTTGATGTTTCTCATGATGGTGTCTTTCTCGGAAGATCGATGCAGCGGAAGGATCCGCCGCGAGACGGATGGGATCATCGGATGCGGGGCGCATGCGCCGGGGCTTCGTTCGGCTTCTCGCCGCCTGCCCGGGGCGCTGCGCCTAGATAATCTCCCCGTTCGGCTTCATGACCACCGCGAGGAAGGTGCACGGCTCGCCGCCCGTGGCGATCATGCC
>NZ_DBFEGU010000356.1:0-2088 GCF_048329335.1 Eggerthella sp.
ACTGCTACGACGGCGACGACTGGGCGGGAGGATGGAACAAGGACTACGACATCCTCGTCATGGTGGGCGACCCCTCGGCTGCCGACAACCCCATCTATGTCGGTGCTGGTCCAGAGGGGGAGTCGAAATAGCTCGCTTCGCTATCGCGTGCCGTGGAGCATGCGGGCGAACTCGTCGGCCATGGCGGCGGGGGACTCCTTCATCCCGCTTTCGAGCCAGCAGATCAGCACGTTGTAGAACGCGCCGGCGTAGAAGTACAGCTGGTAGCGTTCGGGCGAGCTTGCGGACATGTCGCCGTGCGAGGTGATCTCGCAGTCGGTGACGAGGTCGAGCAGCGACGTGGAGGCCTTCGCCCGGTGAAACCCCAGCACGAGGCTCGCGTGCTCCTGGTAGAAGCGGAACTGGTACTCGATGCGCTCGCGGCTGCGAGGGTTGCCGTCCGTCGTGGGCATGCCCTCGTGGTAGCGCTGCGTCACCTGGCGGATGCCGTAGTCCACCAGGTCTTCGACCGACGAGAAGTTGCGGTAGAACGACGCGCGCGCGACGCCCGCCTGCTCCACCAGTTCGGTGACGGTCACCTTCGACCAGTCCTTGCGTCCGGCGAAATCTATGAGCGCGGCAAGCAGGCGGTCCTTCACTTGCTGGTTCGCGAGCTTTCTTTTGTCCATGAGACACATCACCCCGTTTTGTCTCCGGTCGACGATTGACGGTCGAGCACAACCTGATACAAAATGTATCGGGTTACAGCATACCATCGAAACGGAGCGAAGCACCATGATTCTGTACTTCAGCGGCACGGGCAACAGCCAATGGGCGGCGCGGCGGCTAGCCGAGGCGCTCGACGACGAGGTCGTCTCCATCAACTGCATCATGAAGGAGGGGACATCGGCGCCCCTTCGCTCACGGAAGCCGTTCGTGTTCGTGGCGCCCACCTATGCGTGGCGCCTGCCCCGGGTGGTGGATCGGTGGATCCGCGGTGCGTCCTTCGCGGGCAGCAACGACGCCTACTTCGTCCTGACCTGCGGGGGAAGCGTCGGCAACGCGGCCGCCTATGCGCAGAAGCTGTGCGCGGGCGTCGGGCTGCGCTTTCGCGGCCTCGCATCGGTTCTCATGCCCGAGAACTACCTGGCGCTGTACGACACGCCGGACGAAGCGGAGTGCCGCGCTCTGATCGAGCGCGCCAAGCCGCGCATCGACGAGGTGGCTGATCTCGTTCGCCGCGGCGAGCCGCTTCCCGAAGAGCCGGTCACGGCGAAGGGTCGTTTCCGCAGCGGCCCCGAGAACGCGCTGTTCTACCCCGTGCTCGTGCACGATGCGAAGTTCGTCGCGACGGATGCATGCACGGCGTGCGGCACCTGCGTGCGTCGCTGCCCGCTGAACAACATCGCGCTCGCGGGCGGCAAGCCCGCATGGAACGGCTCCTGCACGCATTGCATGGCCTGCATCGCAGGGTGCCCGACGCGCGCCATCGAGTACGGCCAGAAGTCGAAGGCGCGCCATCGGCACGACATCTGGACGGATGCGGGCGACGGCGCATGCGGAGGCGATGCGCGATGAGGGATCGTCACGAGGTTCTCATCGACGAGGCCCGCTGCATCGGGTGCGGGCTGTGCCGGGAGGATTGCCCGGCCGCCAACATCGTGGTCGAGCAGGGGAAAGCCGCGGTGATCTCGCAGGACTGCCTCATGTGCGGCCACTGCGTGGCCATCTGCCCGCAAGCGGCCGTCACGATGACCGGGTTCGAGGAAGAGCCGAGGGAGCTGGACGCCGGCGCGCCAACGGCCCTCGACCCTGATCGGCTGCAGCAAGCGCTCGGCGCGCGGCGCAGCATCCGCCGCTTCGCCGACCGGCCCGTTCCCGACGACGTCTTCGCGCGCATCGTCGAGGCGGGGCGGCTGACGCCTACGGCCAAGAACGAGCAGGACGTGTCGTTCGTGGTGCTGCGCGACGACATCGCGCGCTTCGAGGCGCGGGCGGTGCGCCTGTTCAGGCGCGTGATGCCGTTCGTGCGGCTTACGAGCTCGATGGCGCGCCGCACCTCCATCGACGACCGGTTCTTCTTCAAGGGCGCGCCCGCGGTCATCGTCG
>NZ_DBFEGU010000357.1:0-3472 GCF_048329335.1 Eggerthella sp.
CGGCAGAGCAACTGGGCGATATCGTCCATGCCTTTGGCCTGGTGAGCGTGCAGATCGATGTGGAGGGCGAGCTGCCAAGCGACGTGCGTGTCGCGGCAGCCTTTTTGCAGATTATCCGCGAGGCCTCGACCAATGCCACCAAGCATGCGCAGGCGCATCGGGTCCATGTGCGCTTGTGGCAGGAGGGGACGGATGCTGACGTCGTCGCGCACATGACGATTTCTAACGACGGGTCCCCGGCCCCCGTATCGTATCGCGAGGGAACGGGTATCCCAGGCATGAGGCATGTCGCGCAAGATCTGGGTGGCAGCCTAGAGGTCCACGCCACTCCGCCCTTTACGCTTACGGTATCCATTCCGCTTAACGCCAACGACACGTCCCAAAGGAGAAACTCATGATCCGCGTGTTAATTGTCGAAGATCAGGCCATCCTGCGCGAGAGCCTGGCGCGCTCCGTTGGCGACCAGCCCGATATGACCGTCGTTGCCGCGATCGCCGATGCCTCGGATGCCTTGGACGTTGTGCTCAAGGAGCGCCCGGACATGATACTGATGGACGTGTGCACCGAACACGATTCAAACGGCATCGTGGCGGCGGCACGCATCAAGGAGCAGCTGCCCGAGTGTCGCATCATTATCATGACGGGCATGCCCGAGATCACCTTTGTCGATCAGGCCCGCGAGGCGGGCGTCGATAGCTTTGTGTACAAGAACGTCGGTATCGACGAGCTGTTCGCCGTGATGCGCTCCACGTTGGCTGGCTACTGCACGTTTCCCAAGCCGCCCGAGAGCATTTTTTCGGGTACAGCAGCCCTCGACGATGTCGAGCTATCGATTTTGCGCCTTGCCTGCGAGGGCAAAAGTCGTCGCGAGATCGCGGCCGAGCTGTTTATGAGTGAGGGCACCATCAAGCGCCGCATTTCGGAGATCCTGAGCAAGACCGGCTACGACAACATCATGCGTCTTGCCGTGCATGCGGTGACCGAAGGCAGCATCGTCCCCAACATGGAGCGCCCGTAGTCGGTGTGCCGCCCGTGCTCCAACGCCGAAGATAGGTCGCCCGCCGTTTTGCATCTAAAAACGGCGGGCGGCCTGCTTGTATGGGCAGTGCTGTCGGCATAAAGCGGCGGGGCCGCAGGATCATCTCCTGCGGCCCCGTCTGGTGTGCGCGGATGTGTCCGCCAATCCGCGGCTGTCGTGGTCTACCGCTACGCGATGGTTGCGCTGTAGGAGGCGACGTCCTCGTAGGAATCGGTCAGGTAGGCGTCGATGCCGATGGTCGTGTTGGCTAGGTCGTCAAGGCTGTCAAGCTCGCCGTTCGAGAACGTGAATTCCTCAGTGGCGTTGGTGCCGGGCATCAGGTGAGCCGAGAACCAGGGTTCCTTCATGGTGCCGTTGACGTTGGTCTTGCCGGAAGGAGCGTAGAAGGTCAGGTCCTTGTCGCTCTTGTTGGTGATGTTGACGACAAAGCCGATGTCGCCCCACTCGTCCTTGAACTTCTCGGTGACGGTGATGGTGCACAGATCGTCATCGGCGACGGTGACGGCGGGGGAGATTTCAATCTTCTGGACGTCGTCGTCTTCGACGGCCTCGTCGATCTCTTCTTCCTTCTCGGCCGCCTCGCGATCCTTCTTCACCGTGCCGGACAGGTCCTTGTCGGACTTGGTAAAGACAAGATTGCCGTCATCCTCTTCGAGGATGAGCTTGCCGTCCTTGAGCTTCATGTCATGCGACTCGTCTTCGGCGGTGATGGTTACGGTGGTGGCGTCCTTTGCCTCCCATTTAAGGTCGACGACTTCAAGGAACAGGTCGAGGGCACCTGTACCGTCCTCATCGAGAATCAGGACGCAGTGCACACCCCAATCCTCGAGCATCTTCATGTACTCATCGGTCAGTTCTTCGCCCTCCAGGGTTCCACCCGAGAGTTCCCAGCTGCCGACGAAGTTGGCCTTGGGGTCTTTGCCGCCGCCGCTGCAGCCCGTCAGGGCAAAGGCGAGCGCAAGGACGCATGTCAGAAATGCGAGTACGGACTTTTTGAACGTTGTCTTCATGGTGTCCTCCTTTATCGAACGAAACCCATAGAAGCAAATGCGGGGGTGGCGGATCCCCCGCCAATTACCAGATAGAGGGGCTAGGGCCTGGGCGTTCCGCAGTTGCTGCAGAACTTGCCGCCGTTTTCGCTGCCGCAGTTGGGGCAGAACCACTTGGCCGGTGCCGGGGCGGGTGCGGGACTGCCACACTCGGAGCAGAACTTGCCGGTGTTGGTGGCGCCGCAGCTGCAGGTCCATGTGCCGGCCGCGGGGGCAGCGGCAGGAGCCGGTGCGGGAGCGGGTGCCGGAGCCGGCTGCGGGGCGGCCTGCTGCTGTGCCTGGCCGGCGGCGAACAGCTGGCTGGCGTTCATGCCGCCCATGCCACCTGCCATGCCCATGCCCATAAAGCCTGTCATCGCGCCGTTGGGGTTGGCGGCTGCCGCGCGCATTGCGTCGCTCTGGGCGCTGGCAATGTTGGCTGCCGCCATGGTGGGATCGCGCATGACTGCGGCCTTCTGCAGGTCCTTGATCATCTGCTCGTCTTCTTGCGAGGCTGCGATGGAGTTGACGCCAAAGCTCACGATCTCGACGCCGCGCAGGTCACGCCAATCGGCAGAGAGGACCTCGTTGAGCGCGCGGGCGAGCTCGGTGGTGTGGCCGGGGATGGCGCTGTAGCGGATGCCCATTTCCGAGATCTTGGCAAAGGCGGGCTGCAGGGCGGTGAGCAGCTCGGACTTAAGCTGGCTGTCGATCTTGTCGCGCGTGTAGCTATCGGTCACGTTGCCGCACACGTTGGTGTAGAACAGCAGCGGGTTGGTGATGCGGTACGAGTACTCGCCGTTGCAGCGCACGGAGATGTCAACGTCCAGGCCAATGTTGTTATCGACCACGCGGAAGGGCACGGGCGAGGCGGTGCCGTACTTGTTGCCGATGATCTCCTTGGTGTTGATGAAGTAGACACGCTGGTCCTTGCCCGCGTCGCCGCCAAAGGTAAAGCGGCTGCCGATATTGGCGAAGGTCTCCTTGATGGAATCGCCCAGGTTGCCGCTAAAGACGCTCGGCTCGCTGCCGGTATCGAAGACGAACTCACCAGGCTCCAGCGCGACTTCGATGATCTTGCCGTTTTGCACCACGAGCATGCCCTGGCCGTCGTTGACGGCGATGACCGAGCCGTTGGAGATGACGTTGTCCTCGCCGCGCGTGTTGGAGCTGCGGCCACCGGTGCGTTTGCTGCCCTTGCAGGCCAAGACGTCAGCAGGCATCGATTCGCAGTAGATAAATTCCTTCCACTGGTCGGCCATGACGCCGCCGGCAGCTCCCAATCCAGCTTTCAAGAGTCCCATGGTGATCTTCCTTTCTCGTCAAAGGCCGGGTGGTATTGGTTGGATTGCTTAGTCGTCCTTGTCGTCTTTCATGACAACGGTGGTCTCGGTGTGGCTGAAGG
>NZ_DBFEGU010000358.1:0-2374 GCF_048329335.1 Eggerthella sp.
CCCACTTCCCGGAGCAAGGCAACCCCGCCGGGCAAGACCCCAGCGCGAGACCGTCCAGCACAAGCGCTCCCCGAGCAACCGCTCGCCGCTGGTTGCACAAAAGTCAGCGAGCGGGTTCCAGGTGCCCCAGGTCGCCGTGAAAGAGGAGTGACGCGTACTTTATGTACGTGAGCGACGGTTTGAACGGCGAGATGGGGTGCCTGGAACCCGCGCAGCGTCGAGCCATTACGCGGTTTGGTAAAACCGCGTAACTAAGTTACTCGTTGTCGCCCGCGGTCATCTGCGTTGCGGAGAGCGCGCCGTCGGCAGCGGTTGCGGCTGCGGCGTCGGGCCAGACCCAGTCGGTAAAGGCCGGGTGATCGTAGCCCTCATCGCACGCGAACTCGAAGGCCTCGGTGCGGAATGCCTCCCACTTATCAATCTGCTCGGCAAACTTATCGGCGTCGACCATGCGCAGCACGTCGGCGGCCAGTGCCCAGCGGTCCATGCTGTTCAGGCGCAGCATGTCGAACGGCGTTGTCGTGGAGCCTTTCTCCTCGTAACCGTGGACGCGGAAGGCGTCGTGGCCGGGGCGGTTCCAGATCAGGCGGCGAATCGTGCCGGCATAGGCGTGGAACGCGAAGAGGACGGGCTTCTCGCCGCAGCCGAACAGCTCAGCCCAGCGCTCGTCGCTGAGAGCCTGGTCGTTCTCGCAGACGTTCTGGATCTTGAGCAGATCGACCACGTTGACGAACCATACCTTGATGCCCAGCTCGCGCAGCATGTCGGTTGCAGCCAGAGCCTCAAGCGTCGGCACGTCACCGCAGGTGGCGACCACGCCGTCGGCCTCGGCGAGCGAATCGGCGGTCGATGCCCACTCCCAGGTCGCAACGCCCTCGGCGAGCTCCGCCTTGGCCTCGTCGACCGTCTGGAAGGTCGGAGCAGGCTGCTTGCCGCAGAAGATGGCGTTGACGCAGTCAGTGGACTGGTAGACGCGCTCGGCCACGGCGAGAGCCATGTTGGCGTCGGCCGGATAGTAGGCGTTTACGATGTGCGTGTCGTTGGCCTTGTTGAGCAGCAGGTCGATAAAGCCGGGGTCCTGATGCGAGAAGCCGTTGTGGTCCTGACGCCAGACGTGGCTCGACAGCAAAATGTTAAGGCCGCTGATGGGGGCACGCCACGGAATCTCGCGCTTGGTAGCCTCGAGCCACTTGCAGTGCTGGTTGACCATGGAGTCGACCACATGGACAAAGCTCTCGTAGGAGCTCCATACGCCGGAACGGCCAGTGAGCACGTAGGCCTCGAGGAAGCCCTCGCATTGGTGCTCGGACAGCTGCTCGACGACCTTACCGGAGCCCGCCAGCAGCTCGTCGTTGGCCTCGTCCTCGTAGAAGCCGGCGTCCCACTGCTTCTTGGTCACCTTGTAGGCAGCCTGCAGACGGTTGGACGCGGTCTCGTCGGGACCGAAGATGCGGAAGTCATCCATGTTATTGGCCAGAACGTCGGCAGTGTACTCACCAAAGACGCGGGCGGCCTCGGTAGAGCCCCAGCCATGACCCTTAGTTGCGACGGGGACCTCGTGGGCATGAATATCGGGCAGCTCGAGCTCGCGGCGCACCTTACCGCCGTTCGCGTTGGGGTTGGCGCCGATGCGCAGCTCGCCGGTCGGCATAAAGGCCGTCACCTCGGGGCGCACCTGGCCCTCGGGCGTAAAGAGCTCCTCGGGCTTGTAGGAACGCAGCCACTCGCGCAGCACGCGGAAGTGCTCGTGGGTGTCCTTGGCACTCGCCAGCGGCACCTGATGCGCGCGCCAGGAGTCCTCGGTCTTCTTGCCGTCGATCTGCTTGGGGCAGGTCCAGCCCTTGGGCGTGCGGAACACAATCATGGGGTAGGCCGGGCGGACCACGGTCTCGCCTGCGGCGGCCTGGGCCTGCGCGGTTGCCTTGATGTCACAGATCTCGTCAAAGACCTGCTCAAACAGGGCAGCGAAACGCGCATGAATGCTTGCGTGGCTCTCGTCGTCAAAGCCGGCGACAAAGAAGTGCGGCTTATAGCCCATGCCCTCAAAGAACTTGGTGAGCTCTTCGTCGGACACGCGGGCGAGGATGGTGGGGTTGGCGATCTTGTAGCCATTGAGGTGCAGGATCGGCAAAACGATACCGTCGGTTGCCGGGTTCACGAGCTTGTTGGATTGCCAAGAGGTCGCGAGCGGGCCGGTCTCGGACTCGCCGTCGCCCACCACGGCCACGGCCAACAGGCTCGGGTTGTCCATGACGGCACCGTAAGCGTGGCTGAGCGTGTAGCCGAGCTCGCCGCCCTCGTGGATGGAACCGGGCGTCTCGGGCGCAAAGTGGCTCGGGATGCCGCCGGGATAAGAGAACTGGCGGAAGAACTT
>NZ_DBFEGU010000359.1:0-23643 GCF_048329335.1 Eggerthella sp.
CCGCGCGACGGCACCGCCTACGACGCCTCCCCGTCCACGGTGGGCGGCATGTCGAAGGGCTCGGGCATGATCATGCCGACCATGGCCACGACGATCGCCGTCCTCACCACCGACGCGCCGGTGTCCGCGCCCGCCTTGCACAGGGCGCTCGTGCACGCCGTGAATCGCAGCTTCAACAAGGTGACGGTGGATTCCGACACGTCGACGAACGATTCCTGCTTCCTCTTCGCCAGCGGCGCCGCAGCACCTGCGGGCGCAAGCGCGTTCGATCCGGACGGCCCGGCCTTCGCCCGCTTCCAGGCGGCGCTCGTCGAGGTGTGCGAGACGCTGGCCCGCATGATGGCGGCTGACGGGGAAGGGGCCACGCGCCTGGTCACCGTGCATGTGACCGGTGCTGCCAACGACACCGACGCCGACCTGGCCGCGCGCGCCGTGGCGAACTCGCCGCTCGTGAAGACGGCCGTCTGCGGCCGCGACGCGAACTGGGGCCGCATCGCGGCGGCCATCGGCAAGTCGGGCGCGGTCTTCCGCCAGGAGGATGCGTCCATCGACATCATGGGTCTGCCGGTGTGCCGCGGCGGGCTTGCGCAAGCGTTCGACGAGGACGAGGCGCTGCGCCGTTTCGAGCAGCCCGAGATCGTCATCGACGTCGACCTCGGCGCAGGCGAGGCGAGGACCACGGTTTGGACATGCGATTTCACACACGAGTACATCACGATCAACGGAGACTATCGCTCATGAAGTACGCGAAGGACACCCGCCCGAAGGGCGTAGCGAACAAAGCGGCGGAGGTGCTGGTCGAAGCGCTTCCCTGGATCAAGAACATCACCGGCAAGACCGTCGTCATCAAGTACGGCGGCTCGGCCATGGTGGACGAGCAGCTGCGCGCCGACGTGATGAACGACATCGTGCTGCTGAAGATCGTCGGCGTGAATCCCGTCATCGTGCATGGCGGCGGCAAGGCCATCACCGAGGCCATGGATTTCCTGCAGCTTCCCGTGGAGTTCAAGGACGGTCAGCGCGTCACCACGCCCGAGGCCATGGACCTCGTGCGCACCGTGCTAATGGGTAAGGTGAACCAGGAGCTGGTGGAGGCCCTCAACGAGCACGGCAACTTCGCCGTGGGCGTCAGCGGCGCCGACGCGGGCGTCATCGTGGCCGAGCAGGCCAGCCCGGAGCTGGGACGCGTGGGCCGCATCACGCGCATCAACAGCCCGCTTCTGGACGACCTCGTTGCCGGCGATTACATCCCCGTCGTGGCGTCGGTGGCGCTGGGCGAGGACGGCGGCTTCTACAACGTGAACGCCGACATGGTGGCGGGCCACATCGCGGCCGCTATCGGCGCGCACAAGGTGGTGTTCCTCACCGATGTGGACGGCCTGTACGAGAACTTCGAGAACAAGGACTCGCTCATCTCGAACCTCACGCTGTTCGAGGCGCAGTACATGGTGGAGAACAACATCGTGTCCACCGGCATGATCCCGAAGCTGAAGTCGTGCATCCACGCGCTGGATTCGGGCGTGTTCCGCGCGCACATCATCAACGGCATCACCCCGCACTCGCTGCTGCTGGAGCTTCTGACCAGCACCGGCGTGGGCACCACGATGCACTCCACGGAGGAGTCGTGCACGTTCGACACCCATCCTTTGGGCAACTTCGCCTCCAAGTTGCTGGAGAATCGCCAGCATGCTGCCAGCGCGACGCCGAACAACAAGATCTTCTAAGCGAGCGAAAGAAGGACGACCATGGGTTTCATCGAGGAACAGCAGCTTGAATCCGCATACGTGATGGGCACGTACGCCCGCAAGCCGGTGGAGCTCGTGCGCGGGCGCGGCATGCAGGTGGAGGATTCGGAAGGCCGCACGTACCTCGACTTCGTGTCGGGCGTGGGCGCCGTGAGCCTGGGCCACTGCCATCCGGCGCTCGTGTCGGCTATCGAGGAGCAGGCGAGCACGCTCGTCCATGTGAGCAACTACTACTACATCGAGCATCGCGGCGAGGTGGCGCACCTCGTATCCGACTTGCTGAACGAGTGCGTCGACGAGGCCGAGCGCGAGCCGTGGCAGAGCTTCTTCGCGAACTCGGGCGCCGAGGCGAACGAATGCGCCTTCAAGCTGGCGCGACTGCACGCCAAGAAGCGCGCGATGGCTGCGGCCGAGGCCGCCGGCGCCGACGAGGACGGCGTGCGCGCCGCCGCAGCCGCCGCGCCGCGCCTCATCGTCACGCTCGACGCCAGCTTCCACGGGCGCACGCTGGCCACGCTGGCCGCTACGGCACAGCCCGCCAAGCAGGAGGCGTTCCAGCCCCTGCCCGACGGCTTCGTCCGCACGCCCATCAACGATATCAAGGCGCTCGAGTCGCTGTTCGCCTCGCAGGGCGACGGCATCTGCGCCGTCATGGTGGAATGCGTGCAGGGCGAGAGCGGCGTGCATCCGTGCGAGTCCGAGTTCCTGGCCGCGGTGCGTCGCCTTACCGCCGAGCGCGGCGCGCTGTTCATGTGCGACGAGATCCAATGCGGCATGTACCGCTGCGGCACGTATCCCTTCGGGTTCCAGCACTTCGGCGTCACGCCCGACGTGGTGACCATTGCCAAGGGCATCGCCTCGGGCTTCCCCATGGGCATGTGCGCTGCGCGCGCCCAGGTGGCGGCGTCGTTCGATCCAGGCGACCACGGCTCCACCTTCGGGGGCAGCTGCCTGGCCGTCGCGGCGGCCGAGGCCACCGTGCGGGCGCTGGCGGCCGAGGACGCCGCCGGCAACGCCGAGCGCACGGGCGCGTACCTGCGCGAGAAGCTGGCGGCGCTGCCGCAAGTGGAAGAGGTGCGCGGCCTGGGGCTCATGGTGGCCTGCGACCTCGCCGAGGGCGTGAGCGCCCCCGACGTGGTGCTGGCCGGCCTGGACGAGGGCCTCCTGCTCAACTTCACCGGCCCGCGCACGCTGCGCTTCCTGCCTCCGCTGGTGTGTTCGAAGGAGGACGTGGACGTGCTGGTGCAGAAGCTTGCGGCGCTGTTGTTCTGAAAGGGCGGCTGTCATCCTGAGCGAGGCGCCGTAGGCTGTCATCCTGGGCGAGGCGCGAAGCGCGGAGTCGAAGGATCCCGAGCGGCGACAGCAGGAAGTCTCACGGTTGGCACCTTGCGGGATCCTTCGACTTGCTCAGGATGACAGGGTCGCTGCGCTCGTTCAGGATAACGACTGCAAGGACGTTCGTCGAAAATCTTTCTGCACTTTTTGAAATTCTGGGGTCGGAACGCTCACGGATAGGGTACTATTTAATGCATATTTTCGTCGGGTCTTGCGCAATTCTGCATACCCCGCGAAGGTACTTGTGATCGGAACCGTATGTGATCGTTCTTGAACGGGAACAGAGAGTATCGAGGGCATGAGAAAACGTCAACAACGGCACGACATCATTCGCGACATCATTCGCGAACATAATGTCAAGACGCAGCGCGATCTCGCCAATCAGCTGCAGGTCGCTGGCTACGAATGCACTCAAGCCACGATCTCCCGCGACATCATGGACATGGGTCTGGTGAAGTCTCGTGAGGGCTATTACGTTCTCCCTGAGGAAATGCGGCTCCAGCGCATGGTATCCGAATTGGTTGAAGAGGTGCACGTGGCAGGCAACATGGTCGTAGTGAAGACGTTCTCCGGCGGAGCAGCCGGCGTCTCTGCTGCGCTCGACAAGGCCAGCCTGCGCGGAGCACTCGGCACGGTGGCCGGCGACAACACGATCATGATCGCGGCGGAGAGCCCTGAGGCTGCCGTCGAAGTCGAGCGCGCCATCGACCGACTGCGACGACGCTAGTCGTCGACTATATTTCTTGGCGGGGACGCTTTTCTCCCTGCACTCATCCCCACGCTTAGTACAAGCAACAGCGTCCGAGCCGCCCGGCTCTGATGCCTGTCACCACGAAAAGCCGTGGTGCGCACGACGACAGCCTTGCGCGGTGAGAACCGCGATGGGCGCGCGCATACCCCTACCGTCCGGCGAGCGCTGGGGGAGGCGCCTTCGCAGCCGCACCATGACCGGGCATCCCGACGACAACCGAACACGGGGGAAGGACCCTACCATGGCTCAGCAGCAGACTCAGCAAACCCAGCAGAAGGACAAAGCGGTACTGGCGTATTCCGGCGGACTGGATACGTCCGTGTGCATCAAGTGGCTCCAGGAGGAGAAGAACCTCGACGTTATCGCCGTGGTCGGCGACGTGGGACAGGAGCATGAGGGCCTTGAGAAGATCAAGCAGAAGGCGTTGAAAACCGGCGCCGTGGAATGCCTGGTCGTGGACATGCGCGACGTGTTCGCCCAGGACTTCCTGTCCAAGGCGCTGGCCGCCAACGCCCTGTACGAGAACAAGTACCCGCTCGTGTCCGCGCTGTCCCGGCCGCTGATCTCCAAGCACCTTGTGGACGCGGCGCACAAGTTCGGCGCGAAGTACATCGCGCACGGCTGCACGGGCAAAGGCAACGACCAGGTGCGCTTCGAGGCGAGCATCCTCATGCTTGATCCGGACATCGAGATTATCGCCCCGGTGCGCGAATGGGATCTGCACACCCGCTCCGAGGAGATGGAATGGGCTCAGGCGCACGGCATCGAGGTTCCCACCACGAAGAAGTCGCCGTACTCCATCGACGATAACCTGTGGGGCCGGGCCATCGAGTGCGGCGTCCTGGAGGATCCCTGGATGGAGCCGCCGACGGACATCTACACGATGACGGTCGATCCCACCGAAGCTCCCGACGAGCCGCAGTACGTGGAGCTCGAGTTCGCACGCGGTCTGCCGTACGCCATCGACGGGAGCCAGAAGAGCTTCCTCGGTATCATCTACGCGCTGAACGAGATCGCCGGCAAGCACGGCTACGGCCGCATCGACATGATCGAGAACCGGCTGGTGGGCGTGAAGAGCCGCGAGTGCTACGAGGTGCCGGGCGCGCTGTCGCTCATCCAGGCTCACAAGGCGCTGGAAGACCTGGTGCTGGAGCGCGAGGTGCTGCACTTCAAGCTGGGCATGGAGCAGGAGTGGGCGAAGTGCGTGTACAACGGCCAGTGGTTCTCGCCGCTCAAGGAAGCCGTCGACGCGTTCCTCGCCTCCACGCAGCGCTGTGTGGCCGGCACGGTGAAGCTCAAGTTCTACAAGGGCTCCTGCACCGTGGTGGGCCGCAAGAGCGCCTACTCCCTGTACGATTACGCGCTGGCCACCTACGACAAGGACGACTCGTTCGACCACGCGGCGGCCAAGGGCTTCATCCAGCTGCAAACGCTCTCTGCCAAGACGTGGGCCTCGAACCGTCGGCAGGAGGGCGCGCCGGCCGAGCTGTTCGACGCGCAGAAGAAGGTCGGACCGTTGACGAAGGGTGCGTACGAGGACGTGACGCCGGTGTGGAAGCAGGTGGCCGAGGCTGAGAACGCGGCGGTCGTCGAAGAAGCGGAAGCGGCCCTGCAGGGCGCTGCCGAGAAGGCTTAAGGGGGACGTCATGGCTTTGTGGTCGGGCAGATTCACCGAGAACGTGAGCGAGTTCACCCAACGCTTCGGCGCGTCGCTGCCGGTTGACAAGGCGCTGTACGCGCAGGACATAGCCGGGTCGCAGGCGCACGCGCGCATGCTGGCGTCGGCGGGCGTCATCGAGCCCGCCGATGCGGAGGCCATCGTCGAGGGGCTCGACCGCGTGAAGGCGCGCATCGAGGCGGGCGACTTCGCGTTCGACATCAACGACGAGGACATCCACATGTCGGTGGAGCGCGCGCTCATCGCCGACATCGGCGACGCCGGCGCGCGCCTGCACACCGGCCGCAGCCGCAACGACCAGGTGGCCACCGACACGCGCCTGTTCGCCAAGCAGCGCTGCGAGGACCTCATGGCGGCGAACGTGGCGCTGCGCCAGGCGCTCGTCCGGCAGGCCGAGGCGCACTTCGACGTCGTCCTGCCCGGCTACACCCATCTGCAGCACGCCCAGCCGGTGCTGTTCTCGCACCATATGCTGGCCTACGTGTGGATGCTCGCGCGCGACTTCGAGCGCCTGGCGGCCGCGCGCACGGCGGCCGACGCGAGCCCGCTGGGTTCGGCGGCGCTCGCGGGCACCACGTACCCGCTCGATCGGCAGATGGCGGCGGCCGAGCTGGGCTTCTCGCGGGTGATCCCGAACTCGCTGGACGCCGTGTCCGACCGCGACTTCCTGCTGGACCTGTCGTACGCGTGCAGCGTGTCGTGCATGCACCTGTCGCGGCTGTGCGAGGAGATCGTGCTGTGGTCCAGCTCGGAGTTCGGGTTCATCGAGCTGTCCGACGCGTTTTCCACGGGATCGTCCATCATGCCGCAGAAGAAGAACCCCGATTTCGCCGAACTTATCCGCGGCAAGACGGGCCGCGTGGTAGGCGACCTCGTGGCGCTGCTGGTCACCATGAAAGCGCTGCCGCTGGCTTACAACAAGGACTTGCAAGAGGACAAGGAAGGCGCCATCGACGCGGCCAAGACGCTGGAGGATTGCCTCGTGTGCGCGGCCGGCATGATCGAGACGATGCGCGTGGTGCCCGAGGCCATGACGGCGCAGGCGAAGAAGGGCTACCTGGCGGCCACCGACGTGGCCGACTACCTGGCTAAGAAGGGGATGCCGTTCAGGCGCGCCCACGAGGTGGTGGGGCACCTCGTGCTGGTATGCGAGCAGCGCGGCTGCGACTTGGACGACTTGACGCTGGCCGACTTCAAAGCCGAAAGCGACCTGTTCGAGGAGGACATCACGGCCTCGCTCGATCTGGAGAGCATCGTGGCGGCCCGCACCACCGAGGGCGGCACCGGGCACGCGGCCGTGCGCGCGCAGCTGGCGCTTGCGAAAGACGCCCTCGCGGCCGACGAGGCGGTGCTTGCGGGATAAGCGCAGCGCCTTTTGGCGCGGGGGCACCGCCTGAGGCCCGAGCGTCCTTCGCCGCGCCGATCGCACGCTGCGAGCGTCTCGAATCGGCGCGGCACGCGCGCAACGGACCGCAAGCGGGCTCCCGCGCCCGAGAAAAAAGCGCTGCACCCTGCTTGCATCAACCACGTTTTGAGCTCCCGACCGGGCGTTTTCCCGTGTGACCTTTTTCCAACGAACTTGTGTTGATTCATGGGGGCCTGTGCCCCGATGTTACAATGGGCGGAGTTTTTTGGAGGTGACACGTGGCTTCACGTTCTATAAAGAATAGGCCGGGGATCAAGAAAAAGCATCCTTCCATCGGCTTCCTTGCGGTGTTCACGGTCTTTTTGGCCGTGATCGTCGCCGGCTTCTCAGGCGTCTACGCCCTCGGTTCGTCGTGGATCGGCGACCTTGAGGACTACGACGTGCCCGATGCCGGCCAGCTCAACTCGTCGCTGCCGTCGATCATGCTGGCGTCGGACGGTACGGAGCTCGCCCGCTTCCAGGTCGAGTACCGCGACCCCGTCGAGCTCGACCAGATCAGCGAGTACGTGCGCGAGGGCTCCGTGGCTACCGAGGACGAGCGCTTCTACGAACACGGCGGTTTCGACCTCGCGGGCATCGCGCGCGCGGTGTACGTGAACCTCACCGGTTCCGGCAAGGAGGGCGCGTCCACCATCACGCAGCAGCTCGTGCGCAACACTATCCTGGCCGACGAGATGAACGATATCTCGTTCAAGCGCAAGGTGCGCGAGATGTATCTCTCCGTCAAGTTGGAGGAACAGTACTCCAAAGACGAAATCCTGCTCATGTACCTCAATACCATCAACTACGGTTCCGGCGCCTACGGCATCGAAGCCGCGTCGCAGCGCTACTTCTCGAAGCATGCAAGCGAGCTCACGCTGGCCGAGGCGGCCGCGCTCATCGGCATTCCGCAGTCGCCGACGTACAACAATCCCATCGACCATGAGGACAACTGCCTCGCGCGTCGCAACCTCGTGCTGGATCGCATGCTGACGAACGGCTACATCACCCAGGAAGAGCACGATGCCGCCCAGGCGGAGGGCATCGTGCTCAACACGACCGAGACCACGGTGGATGGCCTGGAGAAGTATCCTTACTTCAGCAGCTACGTGCGCGACCTGCTCATGGATCCCGACGGCGACTATCGTTATTCCGACGATGAGCTGTTCAAAGGCGGCCTGACCATCCAGACCACGCTGGACGTCGACTCCCAGGAGGCCGCCGAGGCCGCCATCAAGGAGAAGCGGGAGAGTCTCAATCCGGCGATCTACGGTGCGCTTGTGGCCATCGAGCCCGAAACGGGCTACATCAAGGCCATGGTGGGCGGCGAGGACGACGAGTGGGCTACTCAGAAGCTGAACCTGGCCACGGGCGAGCGCGGCGTTCCCAATCCGGGCCGTCCGTCCGGCTCCTCGTTCAAGGTGTTCACGCTCATCGCAGCGCTCGAAGCGGGCATCAGCCCGCAGACGATGGTGGACTGCTCGTCGCCGGCCACTATTCCCAATACCGAGTACGGCTCCACCATCCCTCCGCTGGAGAACATCAACAACTACAACTACGGCACCCGTTCCATTCAGCGCGCGTTCGCCGTGTCGTCCAACACGGGCTTCGTTCGCCTTGAGATGGCCGTGGGCATCGACAAGGTGATCAAGGTCGCCAAGGACATGGGCATCACCTCCGCGCTCAGCGCGAACCCGTCGCTCACGCTGGGCCAGTCGAACGTCACGATGCTCGACATGGCCAGCGCCTACGCTGTCATTGCGAACGGCGGCGTGCGCATTGATCCAACGCCCGTCCTCACCATCACCAACTCGAAGGGCGAGGTGATCGTCGACAACACCACGCCCGACACCTCGCTTTCGAAGACGCATCGCGAACAGGTCATATCGCCTGAAGTCGCCCACGCGGCCACCGAGGTCATGAAGAGCGTGGTGAACACCTCCGAGGGCACCGGACAGAAGGCCGCTCTGCCGAACGGCCAGGTGGTCGCGGCGAAGACGGGTACGAGCGAAAGCTACAAGGACATCACGTTCTGCGGCATCACGCCGCAGCTGGCCACCGCCATTTGGTTCGGCGATCCCAGCAACCAGGTGACCATCCCTACCAGCACGGGTGCGGACGACGTCTTCAGCCGCTTCATGAGCGCGGTGCTCGACGGCCAGCCGACCGAGCAGTTCCCGCAGGCGGCCGATCCCACGTACAAGAACTTCTCCGATCCGACCTACCATGTGGGAGGGTCCGCTAGCTCGTCGAACACCGACGACGAGAAGGATGACGAGAAGAAGAAGGACGCCGAGGACAAGGACGCCGACAAGGGCAAGGACGATCCTGCGCCGACGCCGACGCCGACGCCGACGCCTACTCCCACGCCGACGCCCACGCCCACGCCCGATCCGACTCCTACTCCAACCCCCGATCCGACGCCGAAGCCGGATCCCGATCCGACGCCCACTCCCACGCCGACGCCCGACCCCGGAGGCACGACGGACAAGCCGGCAAGCTAGGTTGCGGACCCGGAAACCGTTCCGATACGAACGCGTCGCATCCCCGGCGCGACGGCGGGCGAACCGCTACGATAGTTCAACGATGATTCGATGCAAGAGAGCAGGTACGACATGAAACATACGAGATTCGCCAAGGTGCTGGTCGCCATGTTCGCAGGCGTCTTGATGGTGGCGGCTCTGGGCGGATGCGCGCAGCAGGATACGGCGGCCGCGCAACAGCAATCCGAGAACCGTCAGTACATGACTCAGGTCAACCAAACTATGGACGACCTGAAGAGCCGTCTGGAGAGCTTTACCGATGCGGTATCGCGCGGCGACGTGGTGGGCATGCGCACGCAGGCCGACAACGCGTTCAAGGCTATCGACGACCTGAGCAACCTCAACGTCCCCGACGCCCTCAAGGATATCCAGAAGGAGTACGTCGACGGCACGGCCGATCTCAAGGACGCGCTGAACTCCTATATCGACCTGTATACGGAAATCGACAGCGCCACCGAGGAACAGCCCTTCGACTATTCCACGTACGATCAGCGCATCCAGGATATCAAGTCGAAGTACGACGAGGGCATCGGCAAGCTCCAGTCGGGCGACAACAAGGCCAGCGAGCTGCCGGAATAACCTCGACTGACACGCACACTGCTTTGAGCGGCGGCCCTTTCGGGCTGCCGCTTTCGCATTCGACCACGCTTGCGTCCGCTCAGTCGTATTGCCGGGTTTTCGGCTGCCGCCTATCGGTTTCGCTCATGTTAATTCTGCGCTTGCTGCGGGGGCGCTTGGTGGCCGAGGGTATAATGGAAAGGGAGAATACTATACATTTTCCCACATGAGGACGAGGAGCGAGCGGTGAGCGAAAAGACACAGGGAGCCAGGAACATCGCCGAAGAGGCATTCGGAAACGAACGCAAGTTCAAGCAGCTGGTGGGTGCGCTGTCGGGTCCGTCGAGGCGCGAGCGCCAGAACGCAGCAGCGGCGCTCTCCTTCTTTGCCAAGGATCATCCCGATTTGATGATCCCGTTCGGCGCTGCCGTCATCGACGCGCTGAATCGCCCCGAAGCCCAGACGCGCTGGGAGTGCCTCGATATCCTCACCACGATGGTCGACCACGATTCCCGCACGTGCGACAAAGCGGTTCCCGGAGCCGAAACCGCGTTGTTCGACGAGGAGAGCGGGCCGGTGCGTTTGGCAGCCATGCGGTTCCTCTGCAAGCTGGGCGCTACGACGGAGAACCGTTCTGAGCGTGTGTGGCCTCTCATCGACGAGGCTATCCAGTGCTACCATGGCGACCTGGAGTTCCAGGATATGCTGGTGTCGGTTATCGACTTCTCGGCGGGCAAGCTGGCACCTTCCGTAAAGAAAGAGCTGGGCGCGCGCATGGCCTTCGACGCCTCCAACGGCAAAGGGCCGCTCAAGCGCCGTGCGCAGCAAATCATCGACAACGTGCAGAACTAGCGCACGGCATTCCGACGAGCCTTCCGGGCTCGTTTCGTCGCGTCGGCCCAGAAGGCGGCGCAAAGGGGCATCGTTCGAACAATTGCAGAAGGAGAGAACATGGCATCGCATACCGTGGCCCTCGTACCCGGTGACGGCATCGGCCCGGAGACGTCGGCCGCCATGCAACGGGTGGTGGAGGCCAGCGGCGCCGATATCGTTTGGGATGTGGCCGAGGCGGGGGCGCATCTCGTGGAGGAGCACGGCACGCCGCTGCCTGCTTCTACCATCGAAGCGGTCAAGCGGAACAAGGTGGCCATCAAGGGACCCGTCGCCACGCCGGTGGGCACGGGATTCCGCAGCGTGAACGTGGCGTTGCGCCGGGAACTCGGTCTGTACGCGTGCCTGCGCCCCGTCCTGTCCATTCCGGGGGCGGGCGGCCGCTACGACGGCGTGGATATCGTCATCGTGCGCGAGAACTCCGAAGACCTGTACGCGGGCATCGAGTTTGAAGAGGGCTCCGAGGGCGCCCGCAAGCTGATCGCGCTGTGCGAGGAAGAGGGCGCGGGCGCTATCCGTCCCGATTCCGGCATCTCCGTCAAGCCGATCTCGAAGGCGGCGTCCGAACGGATCGTGCGTTTCGCGTTCGACTACGCGCGCAGGCACGGACGCCGCAAGGTGACCGCCGTGCACAAGGCGAACATCATGAAGCATACCGACGGCTTGTTTTTGCGCGCGGCGCGCGAGGTTGCCGCAGAGCGCGCCGAAGATGCGGCGTTCGAAGAGCGCATCGTCGACGCGTTCTGCATGAACATGGTTATGGATCCTGCGCTGTTCGACGTGGTCGTGTTCCCGAACCTCTACGGAGATATCGCCAGCGACCTGGCCGCAGGTCTCGTGGGAGGCCTCGGCATCGCGCCGGGCGCGAACATCGGCGACGAGTACGCCGTGTTCGAAGCGGTGCACGGCTCGGCGCCCGACATCGCGGGGCAAGACAAGGCCAACCCCACCGCCCAGATACTGTCGGCGGCCATGATGCTCGACCATCTGGGCGAAGCGGAGGCGGCCGAGCGCATCCGCCGCGCGGTGCGCGCCGTGTACGCGGAGGGCGCGCACCTGACCGCCGACATTCGCAAGGCCACCGGCTCGTCCAAGCCGGCGGCAAGCTGCACGGAATTCACCGATGCCCTGATCGCGGCATTCTAAAACGTTGGAGTAAGGAGAACCTATGAGCCAAGAGAACAGCCGATTCGCTTCGACGCTGAACGTGAACGGCACGACGTACGCCTACTATCCGGTCTCGGCCGTCGCCGGCTCGGAGCAGCTGCCGTACTCGCTGACGGTGCTGCTGGAGAACGTGCTGCGCAACGCCGAAACGCCGGAGGCGGCCGAGGAGCTGGCCGCGCGCATCGTGGAAGCGGGGCGCGCGGGCGTCGTGGGCAGCGAGATCGAGTTCTCGCCGGCGCGCGTGCTGTTCCAGGATTTCACGGGCGTGCCCGTGTTCGTGGACTTCGCCGTGATGCGCGAGGCCTGCGCTCAGCTGGGCGGCGACCCGACGAAGATCAACCCGCAGATTCCCTGCGACCTCGTGATCGACCATTCGGTCATCGCCGACGTCGCCGGCTGCGCGGGCGCGCTCGCGCAGAACATGGAGCTGGAGTTCTCGCGCAACAAGGAGCGCTACGACTTCTTGAAGTGGTCGCAGGAATCGTTCGAGAACGTGCGCATCGTGCCCCCCGGAGCGGGCATCTGCCACCAGCTGAACATCGAGCAGTTCGCCCACGTGACCATGACCGCCGACGGCGCGCCCGGCGAGCCGCCGACGGCGTACTTCGACACGCTGGTGGGCACCGACAGCCACACGCCCACGGCCAACGGCATCGGCGTGCTGGGCTGGGGCGTGGGCGGCATCGAGGCCGAAGCGGCCGCGCTCGGCCAGCCCATCACCACGCTCGTGCCGAAGGTGGTGGGCGTGCGCCTGACGGGCGAGCTGGGCGAGGGCGTGGCAGCCATGGACGTGGCGCTGTCGTTCGCGCAGATGCTGCGCGCGAAGGGCGTGGTGGGCTGCTTCGTGGAGTGCTTCGGCCCGGGCCTCGACGCGCTCAGCGCCACGCAGCGCACGTGCATCTCCAACATGACGCCCGAGTACGGCAGCACCTGCACGCTGTTCCCGGTGGACGAGCAGACGCTGACGTACCTGCGTCTGACCGGCCGCAGCGAGCAGCAGGTGGCGCTCGTGGAAGCCTACGCCAAGGCGCAGGGCTTCTGGAACGACGCGGACGCGCCCGCGCGCACCTACGCCGAGGTGATCGAGTTCGACCTGGGCTCCGTGGAGCGCTCGCTGGCCGGCCCGTCGCGCCCGCACGACCGCATCCCGCTGGCCGAGGCGCAGGAGCGCTTCCGCGCCGTGTGCGACGAGCGCGGCCTCGACCTGTCCAAGCACGTGGCGGTCGATCTCGACGGCGAAGCGTGCGAGCTGACCCACGGCGCGCTGGCCATCGCGGCGGTGACCAGCTGCACGACGGCTACCGACCCCTCGATGATGCTGGCCGCGGGCCTCGTTGCGAAGAAGGCTGCCGACGCCGGCCTCAAGCCCCAGCCTTGGGTGAAGTGCGTGCTGGCTCCGGGCAGCAAGGCCACCGAGCTTCTGCTGGAGCGCGCCGGGCTGCTGGACGGGCTGCGGGCGCTGGGCTTCTACACGTGCGGCTTCGGCTGCATGAGCTGCATCGGCAACTCGGGTCCCATCCTGGACGAGCTGCACGAGGTGGCCGAGGACATCGAGCTGGCCAGCGTGCTGTCGGGCAACCGCAACTTCGAGGGTCGCATCTCGCCCGACGTGTCGCAGAACTACCTGGCGGCTCCCGCCGCGGTCATCGCCTACGCGCTGGCGGGCACCATGGACGCGGACCTCGAGCACGACGCGCTGGGAACGCGTCCCGACGGCACCCCGGTGCTCTTGGCCGACATCTGGCCCAGCGACGAGGAGATCGCCGCGCTGGTGGCCCAGCATGTGGACTGCTCCCTGTACGAGGAGGGCACGCGCGGCCTGTACGACGGCGATGCGGCCTGGGCCGCGCTGGGCAGCGAACCCAGCGACACGTTCAGCTGGGACGACGCGTCCACCTACGTGCGCCGCGCCCCGTACTTCGACGGCATGGAGCGCGAGCCCTCCGCGCCGAAGCCCGTTGAGGCCGCTCGCGCGCTGGCGCTGCTGGGCGACTTCATCACCACCGACCACATCTCGCCGGCGGGTTCCATTGCCGCCGACTCGCCCGCGGCCCGCTACCTGGAGGAGCGCGGCGTGGCTCCGGCCGACTTCAACACCTACGGCGCGCGCCGCGGCAACCACGAGGTGATGATGCGCGGCACCTTCGCCAACGTGAAGCTGCAGAACAAGCTGGCCGAGGGGAAGAAGGGCGGCTGGACGCGCGACTTCGCCACCGGCGAGGTGCGCCCGCTGTTCGACGCGGCCATGGACTACGAGGCTGCGGAAACGCCGCTCGTGGTGGTGGCCGGCAAGATGTACGGCAGCGGCTCGTCGCGCGACTGGGCGGCGAAGGGCCCGGCGCTTCTGGGCATCCGCGCCGCGTTCGCCGAGAGCTTCGAGCGTATCCATCGGTCGAACCTCATCGGCATGGGCATCCTGCCGCTGCAGTTCCAAGAGGGCGAGAGCGCCGAGAGCCTGGGACTGGACGGTTCGGAGCTGTACACGGTGGCGCCCATCGACTTCTCGCAGGGGCTGCCCGAGCCGCGCGTGGTGGACGTGACCGCCGAGCGCGCGGACGGCCAGACGACGACGTTCCGGGCGACCGTCCGCGTGGACACGCCCACCGAGGGCCGCTACTACCAGCACGGCGGCATCCTGCCGTTCGTGCTGCGCAGCCTTTTGTAAAGAAGAGGTAACGTCGGCGCCCGATTGCGAAGAGCGGTCGGGCGCTTTGTCGTATACTGGATACTTTAACTATCGGTACGCTTGGGAAGGGATGCCGTGAAACAGACATCCGGATTCGATGCGCTGATCGAAGCGCTCAAACAATCAGGGGTAAACGTGGACGGTCGGTTCGATGCCGACCATGAAGCGCCGTCGGGCGGGGCAGGACGCGCCGGAGGCGGGGGAGGCGGCGCTCAGCCGCCGCACGTGAACGTGGAGATCCCGTTCGCCGACCGCATGGCCTCGTGGGGCAAGCGCGCGCTCATCGTGGCCGCCATCGTCATCATCCTCGTGGGTCTCGCGGCCTACTGGTGGTTCCATCCGCCCATCAACATCCACTCGACCGACACGTGGATGTTCGTGGCCGTGTTCATCCTGCTGCCGTTGTTCCTGCTGTTCTGGAGCAAGTCGCACAGCTACAAGAACGGCACGGGCAAGGTCGAGCCGAACGAGGGCAAGGCGAAGGCCTTCAAGTGGGCGTCGTGCCTGCCGGTGCTGGTGGCCGTCGTCGGCGTGCTGGGCGCCGTGGCGTCGCTGTCGATCTTCCCGGGCAACGCGGCGAAGTACGCCAACGTGTTGCAGACGGTGGAGGAGACGTTCGCCGACGACATCAAAGAGGTGAACTACTCGGAGATCCCCGTCATCGACCGCAGCTCGGCCATTTTGCTGGGCAACCGCGAGATGGGCTCCATCCCCGAGTACGTCAGCCAGTTCGAGATCTCGCCTTTGTACAGCCAGATCAACTATCAGAGCGCGCCGGTGCGCGTGAGTCCGCTGGGCTACGCCGACCTGTTTAAGTGGTTCACGAACCGCGAGGGCGGCATCCCGGCGTACGCCCTGGTGAACATGACCACGCAGGACGCCGAGATCGTCAAGCTGGGCGACAGCCCCATCTACTACTCGGAGTCCGAGCCGCTCGTGCGCAACATCGACCGTCACGTGCAGCTGAGCTATCCGTTCTACATGTTCGACCAGAAGTCGTTCGAGATCGACGACGACGGCCATCCGTGGTGGATATGCCCGGTGCAGACGCGCACCATCGGCCTGTTCGGCGGCACCACCATCAAGCGCGTGGTCATGGTGGACGCCACTACGGGCGAGACGCAGGACCTGGCTATCGAAGACGTGCCGCAATGGGTCGACCACGCCTATCCCACCGACCTGCTGCTTGAGCAGTACAACTGGTCGGGCAAGTACAAGGACGGCTGGCTGAACTCCGTGCTGGGCCAGCGCAACGTCGTGCAGACCACGCCGGGCACCGACGGCAACCTGGGGTACAACTACATCGCCAAGGACGACGACGTGTGGGTGTACACGGGCGTCACCTCGGCCACGGCGGACAACTCCATCGTGGGCTTCGTGCTGATCAACCAGCGCACGGCCGAGTCGCACTTCTACTCGGTGTCGGGCGCGACCGAGGACTCGGCGATGCAGTCGGCCGAGGGCCAGGTGCAGAACCTGCGCTACCGCGCCACGTTCCCGCTGTTGATCAACGTGTCCGGACAGCCGACGTACTTCATGGCGCTCAAGGACGACGCGGGACTGGTGAAGCAGTTCGCCATGCTGGACATCCAACGCTACCAGAACGTGGCCGTGGGCAACACGGTGGCCGAGTGCCAGAAAGCCTACCAGGCGCTGCTGGCCACGAACGGCGTGCTGGCCGATTCGAACGTGGGCACCGGCTCGCTTGAGGCGCAAGGCACGATCAGCCACATCGCGCAGGCGGTGGTGGAAGGCAACTCGCACTTCTACGTGACGCTCGAGGGCGACAAGGGCATCTACGACTTCGCGTTGCCCGGCCTCATCGAGATCGTCGGGTACAAGGAAGGCGACGCCATCGCGTTCAAGTACGTGGAAGCCGAGCCGACGAGCCCCGTCGAGGAGATCATCGGCAACACGAAGACGAACATCGGCGAGAAGGCGGCCGAGGAAACCACGAAGCAGGCCGAGGATACGGCCGACGCCAAGGGCGACGCGGCGTAAGGAAAACGCTTGACATTCGTTTTGGGCGGGGTACAATAAGCAAGTTGTTTAGTTCGTTCCGCTGCCCAAGACAGCTGGCACCGCAAGGTTTAATCGCAGAGATGCGGCCCGCCGAGGTGGTTCTGATAAGTTTCGCGCTTTGACGACCCCTGCTGTCACGAGACGGCGGGGGTCGTTTCTTGTTTTCAAGCGACGATTCCCACCCGCGAGGGGCGGAACCCGAGTTTGAAAAGAAGGAGGTGTACTACATGCCCAACGTGAAGAATCAAGAGACGCTGGTCAAGATCAAGGAAGATCTCGATGGCGTTTCCGCCATGTGGGTCGTGGACTACTGCGGTCTTACCGTGAAGGACATCCAGGCCCTGCGCACGGCTATTCGCGAATCCGGTGCGAGCCTGAAGGTGTACAAGAACACGCTCATGCACATCGCCCTGGAGGAGTCGAACCTGCCCACGCTCGACGACATGCTTGCCGGCCCGAGCGCGTTCGTGTTCGCCGGCAACGACGTCGCCGCGGCCGCCAAGGCCGTGAAGACGTTCGCCAAGGCCAACAAGAACCTTGAGATCAAGGGTGGCCTGATGGAAGGCGAGCAGGTGTCCGCCGCTCAGGTGGAGGCCATCGCGTCGCTGCCGTCCCGCGAAGAGCTGCTGGCCCAGATCGCCGGCGCCATTTCCGGTGTCGCCCGCGGCCTCGCTGTTGCCCTCAACGGCGTTCCCAGCGGTCTCGCTCAGGTCACGAAGGCCGTGGCCGATCAGAAGGAAGCTGCTTAAACGCAGTGCTGGCAGCGTGATGAACGCTGCCTAAACCGAACGTTACACATACCGGTCGGGGAGACCCGGCCACTTTGAAAGGAAACTAACATGGCTGTTACTCGCGAAGAGATCATCGAGGCCCTCAAGGAGATGTCCCTGCTCGAGGCGTCCGAACTGGTGAAGGACATCGAGGAGACGTTTGGCGTTTCCGCCGCCGCTCCCGTGGCCGTGGCCGCTGCCGCTCCGGCCGAGGGTGGCGCTGCCGCCGAGGAGAAGACCGACTTCGACGTCGTGCTCGAGGGCTTCGGCGACAACAAGATCGCCGTCATCAAGGTCGTCCGTGAGATCACGGGCCTGGGCCTGAAGGAAGCCAAGGAGGCCGTCGAGGGCGCTCCGAAGGCCATCCAGGAGGGTGTGAACAAGGAGAAGGCCGAGGAGATCAAGGCCAAGCTCGAGGAAGCCGGCGCGGCCGTCACCCTCAAGTAACTTCCGCTTCGTTGGTCTTACGACCGTCGAACATGCTTGTAGAAGAGACCCCCAGATCCTGGGGGTCTCTTAACGTCTGACGGCATTCGAGAGCGGGTTTCGTCTTACTGACGGAATGGCAACGAAACGGATTCTGGGGAATACGCGCGCTTATAGTGGTGGCAAACGCAAACGGAAAAGAAGGTCGCTAATGCAAACCGGTTACTTCAACGCTGCTTGGCAGGATATCAAGAACACGCCGGGGTGGTTCGGCAAGCTCATTCTGCTGTCGTTGCTCAGCTTCGTGCCCATCTTCGGCTGGCTGGTCGTGCTGGGTTACCTGTACGGATGGGCGCGCGACATCGCATGGGACGTGCACGGTCCCATGCCGAAGCGCATCTTCGGCAACGAGGACGGCAAGCTGTACAGCCGCGGCTTCTTCGCGATGGTCATCGGCTTCGTGTTCATGCTGGCTCCGTGGGTGCTGGAAGCGGTATGGGGCGGCGTCATGGGCCTGGGTACCGCATGGTCGGGCGGCAGGCACGGCGGCGTGTTTCTGTTCGTCGGACTGTCGACGATGGTATTCTCGCTGCTCATCATTGCGGCGGCGTTTTTCGCGACGCTGTTCTCATGGGTGGGTTCCATGCGCATGAGCATATACGGCCGCCTGGCCGCGGGGTTCCAGTTCGGTAAGATCTGGGCCATGATCCGTCACGATTTCGGCGGCTTGCTGCGCATTCTCGGCATGGCCCTCCTGCTGGCCATCGCCATCGGCATCGTCGCATCCGTCCTCATATTCGTTCTCGTGTTTATCGGACTGTTCGTCGGCTTCGCGATGACTGGCGGCAACCTGAACATCCAATCGGCGCATCCCGGTGCCGCCGTCTGGGCCATCGTGTTCGCCACGGGCGGCGTCGTTCTCGTGCTCGCAGTCCTGTGCGGTGTTCTGAGCGCGGGCATGTACGTGTTCGTTGAGATGATGATCGTGCGTGCGCTGGGGTACTGGACGCGTCAGTTCGACGTGCCGGCTTGGCGCGGCCAGGACACCCCATGCCGTTCGAGCTGGCGGGAGCGGCGGGCTGCCCGCCTTCTCAGCAGCCGCCGCATGTGCCGCCCGCCGGTCAACCGCCCATGCAGGGCTGAATCCCTCTCGTTGTTGTGCGATTTTGGGCCGTCGAAGCGTTGTGCTTCGACGGCCCGTTCGTTTAAGGTAGACTCGAATCGCATACTAAACGGGAGGGTTGGTGCCATGAAAGCGGCGTTTCTGCCGGTAACGCGCGAGGAGATGCTCGAACGCGGCTGGGATCGGGTCGATTTCGTATACGTGTCGGGCGACGCCTACGTCGATCATCCTTCGTTCGGCATGGCCATCATCACGCGTCTGCTGGAGGCGAACGGCTACAAGGTGGGCGTCATCGCGCAGCCCGATTGGAACGATCCGGAAAGCGTCGCCGTGTTCGGCGAGCCGCGGTTGGCCTTCCTCGTATCGGCCGGCAACATGGACTCGATGGTGAACCACTACACGGTGGCGAAGAAGCGTCGACGCAGCGACGCGTACTCGCCGGGCGGTGAGGCGGGCCGGCGTCCGAACCACGCTGCCGTGGTGTACGGCAACCTGATCAGGCGCACGTTCAAGAAGACTCCGCTCATTCTGGGCGGCATCGAGGCCAGCCTGCGGCGGCTTTCGCACTACGACTACTGGTCGGACAAGCTGAAGCGCTCCATCCTGCTGGATTCGGGGGCCGACCTCGTGTCGTACGGCATGGGGGAGCATTCCATCATCGAGATCGCCGACGCGTTGAACGCGGGGCTGGCCATCGAGGACCTCACGTTCATCGACGGCACGGTGTACCGCGCCGCGTCGCTCGAGCACGTGTACGACGCGGTGACGTTGCCGTCGTTTCCCGCCATGCAGGATGACAAGCTGGAGTACGCGCGCAGCTTCGCCGTGCAGTACGAGAACAGCGATCCCTTCACTGGCAAGCGCCTCGTGGAGCCGTATTCCGACCACGAGTTCGTCGTGCAGAACCCTCCCGCCGCGCCGCTTACGCAAAGCGAGATGGACGCCGTGTACCGACTGCCGTACGCGCGCACGTACCACCCGATGTACGAGGCGGCCGGCGGCGTGCCCGCCATCAGCGAGGTGAAGTTCAGCCTGACCAGCAACCGCGGCTGCTTCGGGGAGTGCTCGTTCTGCGCGCTCACGTTCCACCAGGGTCGCATCGTGCAGACGCGCAGCCACGACTCGCTGGTGGACGAGGCGCGGGCCATCGTCGAGGAGCCCGACTTCAAGGGCTACATCCACGACGTGGGCGGCCCCACGGCGAACTTCCGCGCGCCCGCCTGCGCCAAGCAGCTGAAGGCGGGCGCGTGCCCGCACAAGCGCTGCCTGTACCCCGAGCCCTGCAAGCAGCTGAGGGCCGACCACTCCGACTACCTGGGTCTGCTGCGCCGGCTGCGCAAGCTGCCGGGCGTGAAGAAGGTGTTCGTGCGCTCGGGCATCCGGTTCGACTACGTGCTGGCCGATCGCGAGCACGGCGACGCGTTCTTGAACGAGCTGTGCGCCCACCACGTCAGCGGCCAGCTGAAGGTGGCGCCCGAGCACGTGTCGGATGCCGTGCTGTCGGTGATGGGCAAGCCGCGCAACCTGGTGTACCAGCGCTTCGCGCAGCGCTACGAGCAGGTCAACCGCCAGCTGGGCATGAAGCAGTTCCTGGTGCCGTACCTCATGTCGTCGCATCCGGGCTCCACGCTGGACGAGGCCGTCGAGCTGGCTGAGTACTGCCGCGATCTCGGCTACATGCCCGAGCAGGTGCAGGACTTCTATCCCACGCCCTCCACGATGTCCACGGCCATGTACTACACGGGCGTGGATCCGCGCACCATGCAGCCGGTGTACGTGCCGAAGAGCCCGCACGAGAAGGCGCTGCAGCGCGCGCTCATCCAATATCGCGATCCGAAGAACCGCGATCTGGTGCTGGAGGCGCTACGCCGCGCCGGGCGCATGGATCTGGTGGGTTATGGCCCGAAATGCCTGCTGAGACCCCAAGGCGAGGGCGGCGGCAAGGAGCGCAAGCCGGCGGCAAGCGGCAAGGGCGCCCGCACGAGAGCCGACGTGCGCGCGAAGGCGCAGTCGAAGCCGAACGACTCGGGCAAGGCGCCGTCGAAAGCGCGGCCGAGCGGGCCGGGAAAGGCTCGGCCGAAGCCGAAGCCTTCGACCGGAAAGACCTCCTCGCAAGGCGGAGGGCGGTCGGGCAAGTCGGCGGGGGAACGCCGTCCCGGGAAAAGTAAGGGGACTCGTCGGCATTGATGCCGCACGGCGGGCCGTGTTGTGGCAAAATACTACCGGTCGGTCCGCGTGCTCCAGGGGTCGGACGGGCCATCAGCCGAAGGCTCGACAGACAAGGGGTATCACGTGAGCGAGAGCAAATCGACGCCGACGATGGGGGCTCAAGACAGCCCGGAAGCGATCTACGACGCACGAAAGCTCGGCAAGCCGAAGATGGCGGTGTTCGGGCTGCAGCACATGTTCGCCATGTTCGGCGCCACCATCCTGGTGCCGACGCTGACCGGCCTGTCCGTTTCCGCGACGCTGTTGTTCGCGGGCCTGGGCACGCTGCTGTTCCATTTCGTCTCGAAGGGCAAAGTGCCCGCGTTCCTGGGCTCGTCGTTCGCGTTCATCGCGGGCTATGCGGCCATCGCGCCGAACGGCGAGGCCGATCTGCTGCCGTACGCCTGCCTGGGCGTGGCGTGCGCGGGCCTTCTGTACCTCGTGTTGTCGGCGCTGTTCAAAGTGTTCGGCGCCACGCGGGTCATGCGTTTCTTTCCGCCCGTGGTCACCGGGCCCATCGTCATCTCCATCGGGCTCATCCTGGCCAGCTCGGCCATCACGAACGCGTCCACGAACTGGCCCATCGCATTGGTGGCCATCGCCATCATCGTCATCGCCAACATCTGGGGCAAGGGCATGGTCAAGATCATTCCCATCCTCTTGGGCGTGATCGGAGCGTACCTCGTGGCTGCGGTCTCGGGACAGGTGGACTTTACGGGCGTGGCCGAGGCGGCGTGGATCGGCTTGCCGTTCGCCTGGGATCAGACGGTGTTTTCGATCGTCGGTGCGAACTTCGATGCAGGGCTGGCCATCACGGCCGTCATCACCATCATGCCGCTGGCGTTCGCCACGATGATCGAGCATATCGGCGACGTGTCGGCCATCAGCTCGACCTGCAACCGCAACTACATCGCCGAACCCGGCCTGCATCGCACGCTGCTGGGCGACGGCCTGGCCACCATCCTCGCGTCGCTGTTCGGCGCCCCTGCCAACACCACCTACGGCGAGAACACGGGTGTGCTGGCGCTGACCAGGGTGTTCGATCCGCGCGTCATCCGCATCGCGGCCTGCTTCGCCATCGCGTTCTCGTTCTGCCCGAAGTTCGCGGCCGTCATCGCGGCCATGCCGGCCTGCGTCATCGGCGGCGTGTCGCTCGTGCTGTACGGCATGATTTCGGCCGTGGGCATCCGCAACCTCGTGGAGAACCACGTCGACTTCATGAAGAGCCGCAACGTGCTGATCACCGCGCTGATCCTGGTGCTGTCGCTGGGCATCGCCTATAGCGCTGCCGGGGCCATCGTGGTGCCGGTGGGCGGCATCGTCATCTCTCTGTCGGGTCTGGCGGTGGGCTCGGTGGTGGGCATCGTGCTGAACATGATCCTGCCCGGCCACGAGGACGTTGCCGGCATGGAGGCTGCGGAAGACGAGGAGATGGACGGCCCGTTGCCGTTGGAGGGCAATCTCGAAGAGCTGAGCACGCAGAACGGCTAGAGAAAAGGAGCATGCTATGATCGACCACGTGAGCATCAAGGTGAAGGACGTCGAGCAGGCGAAGGCGTTTTACGAGGCCGCGCTCGCCCCGCTGGGGTATGCGCGCGGCATCGAGTATCCCGGCGGCATGCAGCTTCTGGTGGAGGGCGAGCCGGGCGACGTGTGGGTGGCGCCGCTGCCCGAGGGCGCCGAGGCCGTCCCGACGCATGTCGCGCTGCGCGCCGCCGATGCCGCTGCCGTGGATGCGTTCTACGAGGCGGCGCTGGCCGCCGGCGGCACGGACAACGGGGCGCCCGGCCCGCGCGATTACCATCCGGGCTACTACGCGGCGTTCGTGCACGACCCCGAAGGCAACAACATCGAGGCCGTCATTCACGACTGGGCCGAGTAGTCGCTGTCGGCGCCGCGCCGTGTCGCGCTGTGCCGCGCCGCAGGTTGCAAGTCGTCGATCCAGGTGACGACAGGGAAGGGCCGCGTCCGAGAGGGGCGCGGCCCTTTTTTCGTGCGCGCCGGGCGGCCCCGTGGGGCGGGGCGGCGTTCGGCGGCGGAGGGCGCGGTCGGCTGAGATGTGAAGGAAATGTATGCCTTGGCTAACTCGTATTGCGTCGTGACGATTGTTAGCTTAATATAACTTCCATCGAAAGCGAAGCGATCGAGCGAGCGGATCCCAAGCGGATAAGCTGTGGTTCCTCGATCATTGCAAGGCTTTCGATCACGATTCTGCTTACCCGGCGGCGGAAGCTCCTCTCGTCTGGCTATCCGTCGCGCTTGCAAGCGGAGGGAACCCCCTTTCCCTCCGCTTTTTCATTTGGCGCGAAGAAGCGCTGCGAGCGAGCCCCCCCTC
>NZ_DBFEGU010000360.1:0-4004 GCF_048329335.1 Eggerthella sp.
TGCATGAACATGGGCTACCAGGTGCGAGGCATGGACTTCGCCGTGGCCTCCGGCCAGATGGCGGGCCAGGCGGCCGTGCGCGCGCTCGACGCGGGCGACACGAGCGAGGCGGGGCTCGCCTCCTACAAGGAGGCGATGGAGGGCTCCTTCGTCATCCAGGACCTGCGCACCTTCTCCAAGTGGCCCCACGTCATGGAGGGCTGGGACCGCATGTTCACCGAGTACCCGGCCATGGCGCGCGACGTCTTCAACGCCATGTTCAGCGTGGACGGGAAGCCCCAGAAGCCGCTCATGAAGCGCATGATGCCCATAGTCAAGCAGCGCGGCCTGTTCAAGCTGGCCGGCGAGGTTCGGAAGGCGGTGAAGTCGCTGTGAGCGAGGTCAAGGAGATCACGGTCAACGTCGACGAGTACCTGGCGCTCGACAAGTACGAGGTGGACGAGGAGAGCGCGCACATCGAGCTCGTGGACGACCCCGGCGACGAGGAGTTCCTGAAGCTCGTGCGCGTGTGCCCGGCGGCGCTCTACAAGATCGACGAGGACGGCAAGAAGTCCTTCGACTACGCCGGCTGCCTGGAGTGCGGCACCTGCCGCATCGCCTGCGAGGGCACCATCGTCAAGAAGTGGGAGAACCCCCAGCCCACCATGGGCGTGGAGTACCGGTTCGGGTAGGAACCGCACGTCCTGACGGAATCGTTTGCAAGATATTCGCGACCCCGATGATCGAAAGATCGTCGGGGTCGTTTTCATGCCGCCGTGCAAGCGCGTCTCGACCTCATGCCTTCCCGTGCGGCCAGCGGCCGGCTTACGCGACGGTATCGAACCGATGGCGAACGGCAACGCTTCTCGCCGTAGGGGCTTGCGGAGGCTTAGAGTGGAGCCATATTCGAACGCATCGAAAGGAGCTCCATCATATGAGTACGCTCATCGTGCTCGGTTACCCGAGCGAAGCGGAAGCGAAGTCCGCCTACCAGAAGATCCTCGATCTCGACAAGAACCTCATCGTCAGCCTGCAGTCCGTCGCAGTCGTGGCGCGGCGCGCCGACGGCAAGTACGACGTGGTGACGCCCGGCTCCAAGGTGGGAACCTCCGCGGTGTGGGGTCTGTTCTGGGGCGTGCTGTTCGGTCTGTTGTTCTTCGTGCCCATCGTCGGCGCGGCGCTGGGCGCGGGCATCGGCGCGTTGACGGGCGCCATCGTCAAGCACGGCGTGGACAAGGACTTCCAGGATCGCGTGCGCAACCTGCTGAGCACCGACGACAGCGCCGCCGTGTTCATGGTGGTCGACGAGATGACCACCGACAAGTTCATCGATGCCATCCGACCGTTCGGCGGCGACGTGCTGCAAACCTCGCTGTCCATCAAGGACGAGGAAGAGCTCAAGCACGAGCTTTTCAAGAACTAGCTTCCGTCCGCCCGAAGGCATCGCCCCGGGTCGGTCCAGAGGCCCTTCCATCCTGTGAGAGCGAGGATGGAAGGGCCTTCGGTCGCATGCGGGACGCTTCGCGAGTTTTCCGGGCGTTTCCAAGCCTTCTCGCAAGCGTTTGACCAAGCGAAAGATGGCCGTTCGGCGCTTTTTCGTTGCGACGGCACGCGAACGGGGGATAATTACCCGGATGCATTGTTGCGACGAGAGAAAAGGGGAGCGCACTATGGCGGATGACAACAGGCTCGGAGAGAAGATCGTCACCCTGCGGACCGCCCACCATCTGTCGAGCCGGGATCTGGCGGATCGTTGCGGATGCGACGTCTCGGTCATCGAGGGCTTGGAGCGCGGCGAGCTGCCGGCATCTCTCGCGCCGCTCATCAAGATCACCCGAGCGTTGGGCGTGCGTCTTGGCACGCTCATGGACGACGACGAGAATCTGGGCCCCGCGTACATCGACCGCGATCAGATGGAGGAGGTCGAGCGCACGAAGAGCCTCGAAACGACCTCGGGCGGCGACTTGAGCTACTTCAGCCTTGCAGCCGGGCGCCCTTCGCGTCACATGGATCCGTTCGTCATCACGGTGGATCCCTCCGGCGAAGCCGATCACGAGCTGGTGGGGCACGAAGGAGAGGAGTGGCTCTACGGCATGGAGGGCTGCATCGAGATCGAGTACGGCAAGGAGCTGTACGTGCTGCATCCCGGCGAGAGCATCTACTACGACTCCATCGTGCCTCATCAGGTGCGTGCCCATGACGGCCAGAAGGCGAAGTTCCTGGCCGTCGTGCACACGCCGATCTAGGGGAGGGAACATGACGACCGAAGCCATCCCCGCCCCCGTCCCGGGCGATCCAAACTACCCGCTGCACTCCGAGAAGACCATCGGCCGCTACTTCCGCGATCAGGTGGCTGTAGATCCCGATCACGAGTTCGTCGTGTATCCCGACCGCGCGTTGCGTTGGACGTACAAGGAGTTCGACGAGCGCACCGACAACCTGGCGCGCGGCTTGCTCGCCATCGGCATGCGCCCAGGCGACCACCTCGGCGTGTGGGCGCGCAACATCCCCGACTGGCTGACGTTCATGTACGCCACGGCCAAGATCGGGATGGTCATGGTCACGGTGAACCCCGTGTACAAGAGCCACGAGCTTGATTACGTGCTGAAGCAGTCGGACATGAAGGCGCTGTGCGTCATCGACGCCTATCGCGACGTGGACTATCTGAAGATCATCCGAGATCTCGTGCCCGAGACGCTCACGCAGCAGCGCGGCTACCTGGAGTCCGAGAACTACCCCTTCCTCAAGAACATCATCTACATGGGTCCCGAAAAGCATCGCGGCTGCTATAGCGTGCCGGAGCTCGTGCTGCTGGGAAGCCATGTGCCCGAAGAGGCGTTGGCAGAGGCGGAAACCCATTTCGACAACAACGACGTGGTGATGATGCAGTACACGTCCGGCACCACGGGCTTCCCGAAGGGCGTCATGCTCACGCACCGCAACATCCTGAACAACGGCTTCTACATCGGCGAAGGCCAGAAGCTCGGACCCGACGACCGCGTGACGCTGCCCGTTCCGTTCTTCCACTGCTTCGGTTGCGTGCTGGGCGTCATGGCGAACCTTACGCACCGCTCCACCATGATCATCGTGGAGGAGTTCGACGCGGGGCTCGTGCTGCAGGCCGTACATAAGGAGCGCGCCACCAGCGTCTACGGCGTGCCCACCATGTTCATCGCCGAACTCAACCACCCCGACTTCGATACGTTCGATCTGTCCAGCCTGCGCACGGGCATCATGGCCGGCAGCCCCTGCCCGCCCGAGACCATGCGCGAGGTCATGGACCGCATGTACATGAAGGAGATCACCATCTGCTACGGCCTCACCGAGACGAGCCCCGTGTTCACGCAGACCAGCGCCGACGACGACATCGAGCACAAGTGCGAGACGGTGGGGCGCAAGCATCCTCCGGTGGACGTGCGCGTGATCGACCCCGCCGACGGCCGCATCTGCGGACCTGGTGAGCCTGGCGAGCTGTGCTGCAAGGGCTACAACGTGATGAAGGGCTACTACAAGATGCCCGAGGAGACGGCGCGTGCCATCGACGCGGACGGCTACCTGCATTCGGGCGACCTCGGCACGGTGGACGAGGACGGCTACTACCGCGTTACCGGGCGCATCAAGGACATGATCATCCGCGGAGGCGAGAACGTGTACCCCTTGGAGGTGGAGAACTTCCTCTTGACCATGCCCGGCGTGCTGGACGCCCAGGTGGTGGGCATTCCTGATCCGAAGCTGGGCGAGCTCGTGGGCGCGTTCGTCCGCGTGCGCCCCGGTTACGAGGATATGACCGAGGACGATGTGCGCGCCTTCGCCATTCCGCGCATCGCTCGCTACAAGGTGCCCAAGCGCGTGTTCTTCGTGGACGATTTCCCTATGACCCCGTCCATGAAGGTGCAGAAGTTCAAGCTGCGCGAAATGGTCGAAGAGCTGGTGCGAGCAGGCAAGTAGCAAGCCGTTCTTTTCAGGGGAGGGCGCGTATTCCGGTGCGGCCCTCCCGAATGAGGCAGGGGGAGGGGGCTGAAGAC
>NZ_DBFEGU010000361.1:0-2419 GCF_048329335.1 Eggerthella sp.
GCGTCTCTTGGATCGGCAGACCGTGGTCGACGAACGCCAGCTTCATGTCCTGGCGCGCACGGAAGTTCGACGCGCTGAACACCACCGTGTAGTCGGTGTCCACGAGGCTGCGCAGCCGACCGAACAGCTTGTCGGGATGCCCCGCCACCTCCACGCGCTTCACCGGCAGCTCGTCGTCCACGTGCCCGCCCACGCGCATGATGGACACGTAGGTTGCGCGCTGCCCCTCGCCGAAGCTCACGGCCCCGGGCTCGGCGTACAGCCCGTCCACGGGGATGCTCGATCCCTTCGCGCGTCCCGCCGCGTCGTCGTAGGCGTGGCTCATGTCGTCGAACAGCGAGCGCGGCTCCAAAAGCACGCTCAGCGCGCCGGGGCGCACGTAATCGCCCAACGTGGACGTGGTCGCGTACAGGTACGGCAGCAGCATGTCGGAACCGTCGAAGCGCAGGCCGCCGTCCAGCTTCTCCAGCACGTCGCGCAGCACGGGGTTCGTCGCGGCCGGCCGCTCCAGCTTCTGGCGCGCGCGGGCGAGCCCCCGCTTGGAGCACGAGAACTCCACCACGGGGTAGATGCTCACGTCCGGCAGCGCCTGGATGGTCTGCCCGGTGGTGGGCACGATGCGGCGGATCTCCTCCAGCTCGTCGCCGAAGAAGTCCAGCCGCACCGGGTACACGAGGTTGCCGGGGAACACGTCGATCGTGCCGCCGCGCACGGCGAAGGTGCCGGGGCCGTCCAGCTCGCCGGTGTTCCGGTAGCCGCGCTCCTCCAGCGCATGGGCAAAATCCTCGAACTCGGTGACGCTCGCCGCCTGAGCGCCGGGCATGGCCGCCAGCTCGCGGCCCGCCGAAAGCGCCACCGGCACGTGCACGTCGGAGCCCGCCGGCGGCAGCGCGCGCACGAGCGCGCGGGCGCTGGCTACCACCACGACCTCGCGGCCGCTGGCCAGCGCGTGCACGGCCTCCATGCGCCGTGCCACCTGCGCAGGGTCGCTGGGCTTCGGCACGAAGGGGTAGTCGCTGCGCTCGGGGAAGCGCATGACGCGCTCGTCGCCCAGGTAGGCCGCCAGGCTGCGCGAGAACGCCACGGCCGCGTCCTCGCCCGCCACCACGACGAGCGTCGGCTGGGGCCTGTGCGCGAACCGCGCCGCCACGAGGAACGGGCGCGCCGACGAGGCCACGCCCAGCGTGCCGTCCTCGCCCGCGTCCAGCTTGCCCCAGAACGCGTCGAGGCAGCCCGATTTCTCCAGGGTGAACGTCAATGAATCGATGAGCATGGCGCGTCCTCTTCCGTATGCGAACAGCACGAAAAGCCGCGATCGGCGGCTTCATGCAAGGTTTCTGGTCGCCGTCTGCGCGCACGCGCGGACGGCGCTGCCGATTCTACCATCCGATAAGCTCTCGCGCGACGCCCGACAGCGCACCATGAAGGAGAAACCACAAGGGGACGGGGAACCGCCAGCGCTCAGCAGAACAATCGCGCTTCCTGGGCGCTACGCTCCAGATAATCGGTGTACTTGAGCAAAACCTGCGAGCGGTTCTCTATCCCCAGCTTCTTGTAAATGCTGTGGTTGTGCGCCTTCACCGTGCCCGCCGCGATGTACAGCTTGTTGCAGATGCCCTGGTTCGTCTCGCCCTCCATGAGCAGCTTCACGATCTCGCCCTCGCGGCCGCTCAGACCGTAAGCGTCGAGGAAACGCCGGAACGACATGTCGACGTTCGGCAGGTACGGCTGCTCCACCGTGTGCAGCAGCGTCCACGCGATATAGACGGCGCATCCGACGTAGATCGCCCAGCACGTTTCCACCAGAAGGTCGCGGTTCTCCCAGAACAGGACGGCCTCCACCCCCAGCACACGGCACGTCGCGTCGATCACGTGCAGCACCACCAGCGAGACGACCACCGCCTTCGGCCAAACGCCGTCCATCTTGGGAATCAGCCGCAGGAACACCCACGCGTACAGAAGGGGGTACACCGTGCCGAACACCGAGTAAGGCACGACGGGCGCGGCGACGCCGAGCGCCGTCGCGACGGCGCAAGCCGCGCCGAGCACGACCATCGATCGCTTCGACGGCATATCATCGTAAAAGCAACCGCTGATCATGCGGATGATGAAGGGGTAGCAGGCTATGAACAGGGCTTCCGCAGCCTGGTAGAACGTCGCGAACAGAGGATCGGGATGGCCTAGCGCCGTGAACACTTCTTTCATGAAATAGGTTCCGTTGTCCACGAACGAGCAGGCGAACAGGATCATGAGCCACCACGCCAGACGGCTGGACCGCGAACGGTGCAGCCAGAAGAACACGACCGCGAGAACGACGTACGTCGCCGCAAGGAGCATGTTGTACAGGAATACCGGATACGTCATCGGAACCACCCTCCGTCATTCGCGCTGGCGAAGACTCCCCTAAGCTCGCCAGGGT
>NZ_DBFEGU010000362.1:0-18217 GCF_048329335.1 Eggerthella sp.
GTACGTTGGGCAAGCATCAATGAGCGCGGTTGCTCAGAACGAATCCGGGCAGGTGTTCGTCAAATACGGCGACCCGAGTGAAGGCGGGGAAACCGTTGAGGTGACTGCCGACGTCGGGGTGCAGTAATGACAAAAGCTCGCAACATCCTTCGTGACACTTCCGGGGCTTCTATTGTCATTGCGCTGGTGTTCTTCCTTATTTGCGGCATCATCGGGTCGGTGGTGATGACGGCTGCCTCGGTGCAGGCCAAGGCAGCGCAGACGCATGTGGACTTGCAGCAGAAAGAGTACGCGATGCAGTCGGCAGCGAAGCTGATGGCTCAGCAGCTGGGCGGCGAGGATGCTGTCTGGGAGGAGAAATCGGTAGTCGTTAAAATCGCCTACGATACCGCAGGTGAGGCGAGTGTCGATACGAATAGCTTGCGTTCGATGATCGGCCAGAGTTTCTGGACCGAACGGCGCACGAAGGACATCCTCGCCGCCCGCGCGGAGGGGAAGGATTACGTGCTGGGAAGCTCCGCATCCAACCGGTTGCTCATCGACCCTCCAAGCGAAGCGGGGGGTCTCGCCCCGGTGTACGGCTGTATCACGGTGGATCCCGACCTCAACATCACCGTGGAGTTGTCGCTCGATTCCGCTTTCGCGGCGGATTCCCCCTACAACACCACCATCTCCATCCAATGCACGCCCACGTTCGATAGCCAAGGCCGCGTGACGGTGATCGAGTACGGCGACAACACCACCGTGAAGAAGACGGAGGCGGCGTGATGATCGGCAAAACGACGCGCGTGCTGCGCGAGAAACTACAAGATTGCCACGGCGACACGATGGTGGAGGTGCTGGCGGCAGTGTTCATCGCGGCGCTGGGCGCCACGATGCTCGCCACCATGGTGACGGTGTCGGCAACTGCTTCGGCCCGAAGCCAGCAGGTGCTGAACGCCTCGTACGCCGCGGAGGCTTCTTTATACGATTCGTCTTCCTACGGGCCTGTCGTGTCTGTAACGCTTCCGGACTCTTCGACCGCAGTTCCCATCAAAGTGAGCGTATACCAGTCGGGCGGCTATGCATACTACGAGGAGGGTCGGTAGCATGACGCCCCTTCTCGACAAAGCGTCGCTTCGATCCCGCCTGCGCGACACGCGGGGGTTCATGATTGCGGAGCAGCTGGCCAGCATAGTGTTCATCGGGCTTCTTTGCGTTGCGGTGGGCGTCGGGCTGCAGGTGGCCATGAACTCGTACACCTCCATCACCCGGCAGGCGCAGGCCGACGCGCTGCTGCAACAGGCGGTGGAGGTAGTGAGCGACGAGCTGACGTACGCGCGCGACGTGGAGGGCGAGGGAACGCAGGCGCCCGATAACCCGCTGTACTTCACCAGCCCCACGCGTCACGAGCCGGCGGTGCTGCAATCGCGCGATGCCGGCGAAGACGGCATCGAAGACGGCATCTGGCTGAACGCGGCCGGAGAGCAGTCGCAAATCGTGCCGGCACGCGACGGCCTCGCGCCCAAGCTGGCAGAGCTTTCATACAACGCGGACAACGAGACCTGGAGTTTCCGCATCACCATCGCATCAGGTGAGGACGTGGCGGCCGAAACTGCCATGACCGTGAAGAGGATAGGATCGTAAATGGCGTACAAACGGTTGGGAGACGTGCTGATAGACGCGGGCCTCATCACCGAGGACCAGCTGGGACACGCGCTCAAACAGCAGAAAGAGACGAAACGCCGCCTGGGCGACGAGCTCATCGCCGAAGGCGTCATCACGGAAGCGGGCCTCATCGAGGCGCTGCAGATGCAGCTGGGCGTGGAGTTCGTCGACCTTTCGGCGATCGACCTCGACCCCGAGCTAAGCCGCGTGATCAGCAAGAACGTCGCACGCCAGTACAACGTGGTGCCCGTGCGCACTTCGCCCGACGAGGTGTGCCTGGCCATGAGCGACCCGCTGAACTTCATGGCCATCGAAGCGGTGAAGAACGCCACTCGGAAGCGCGTCATCCCTATGGTGACCACGCATGATTCGCTGATGCGCGCCATCATGACGCTGTACGGCAACGAGGGTGCCGCCCGCGCCATCGAGGAGATGAAGCGCGACGCCCGCACGACAGGCGCCGACGACGCCTCGACCGGATCGTTCCAAACCTCCACGCTGGGCGACGACGCCGACGCGCAATCGGCTCCCACGGTGCGTCTCGTGAACAGCATCATCGAGCGAGCCGCCACCGAGCGCGCCAGCGATATCCACCTGGAGCCGCGCGAGATCGACCTGCATGTGCGCATGCGTATCGACGGCGTGCTGCGCACGATCCTCACGGTGCCGAAGGAGCTGCAGGCTTCGGTCATCTCGCGTTTGAAGATCATGGGCGGTATGAACACCTCGGAGCGCCGCGTGCCTCAGGACGGCCGCGCAAACATCCGCTTGAAGAAGCAGGACATCGACCTGCGCATCAACACGCTGCCCACCATCCACGGCGAGACGGTGGTCATCCGCCTGCTGGACAAGAGCGAGGCGCTGTTCGACCCGGCGGGCATCGGCCTGGAGGGCGACAACCTGGAGAAGTACCAGCGGCTCATCGGCTCGAACAACGGCATGGTGCTGATCGTGGGCCCCACCGGCTCGGGCAAAAGCTCCACCATGTACACGATGATCCGCCAGCTGAACACCGATTCGGTGAACCTCGTCACGCTGGAAGACCCTGTGGAATACAACATCGACGGCGTGAACCAGGTGCAGATCAACGAGAAAACGGGCATGACCTTCGCCAGCGGCCTGCGCGCCATCCTGCGCCAGGACCCCGACATCGTGGCGGTGGGCGAGGTTCGCGACGGTGAGACGGCCGAGATCGCCATGCGCGCCGCCATCACCGGCCACCTGGTGCTGTCCACCGTGCACACCTACGACGCGGCGTCCACCATCGACCGTCTCATCGACATCGGCGTGGAGCCGTACCTCATCGCCAGCGGCGTGCGCGGCGTCATCTCGCAGCGCCTCGTGCGCAAGGTGTGCCCCCATTGCCGCGAGGAGTATCGGCCCAGCCCCGAGGAGTTTGAGGCTATCGGCCTGCGATACGATCCCGGCGTGAGGTTCTACCGCGGATCGGGCTGCCCGATGTGCTTCGGCACGGGCTACCGCGGGCGCACGGGCGTGTTCGAGATCCTGGTGATCGACCGCGCGCTGCGCAGCCGCATCACGGGCGGCGCCACGCGCGAGGAGCTGAAGGACGCCATCGAGCGCACGGGCTCGTTCAAGACGATGGAGGACAGCTGCCGCGAGCTGGTGCTGACCGGCGTGACCACCGTCGAGGAAGCCCGCAAAACCATCACCGCGCTGGAGTAGGGAAGAGGAAGGCGGATGCCAAAAGCGCGGCGATAGCAGCAAACCGAAAGAGAAGGACCACGCATGAACGTTGAGCACATCATAGACATGGCGCGCCAGGCAGGCGCTTCCGACGTGCACCTGGTGTGCGGTCTGCCCGTGAAGTTCCGCCTGGCCGGGCGTCTTGAGAACGCGGGCGTGGACGGCGACGCACCGTTGTCGCACGACGATTGCGAGCAGCTGGCCCGCCGTTTGGCCGGAGACGATTTCGACCGCATCCAGCGGATCGGCGAGCTGGATCGCGCCGAGACCATCGGGGGCGTGCGCGTGCGCATCAACCTGTTCCGCCAGCAAGGCCATGTGAGTGCGGCTTTGCGCCTGCTGTCCGATCGCATCCCCGCGCTGGAGACGTTGGGCTTGCCGTCTGCGGTCATGGACTTCCCGCGCATCCAGCGCGGCATCGTGGTGGTGACGGGCGAAACCGGCAGCGGCAAGTCCACCACGCTGGCGGCGCTCATCGACAGCATCAACCACACGCGCGCCGAGAACATCATCACCATGGAAGACCCAATCGAGTACGTGTACACGCCCGACCAGTCCGTCATCTCGCAGCGCGAGATCGGCCAGGACACCGAAAGCTACAGCAACGCCCTGCGCGCCGTGTTGCGCGAGGACCCCGACATCATCCTCGTCGGCGAGATGCGCGACCTCGACACCATCCAAACGGCGCTGACCGCCGCCGAGACGGGCCACTTCGTGCTGGCCACGCTGCACACGAAAAGCGCTGCCGACTCCATCGACCGCATGGTGGACGTGTTCCCCGAGGGCTTGCAGCGCCAGGTGCGCATGCAGCTGTCCACCACGCTGGTGGCCGTGCTGTCGCAGCAGCTGCTGCCGCGCCGCGACGGCATGGGCCGCGCGCTGGCGTGCGAGCTGATGATGGTGACGCCTGCCATCCGCAACCTCATCCGCGAGGGCAAGACGCCGCAGATAGCCGGCTCGCTGGCCACGTCGGCCTCGGCGGGCAGCGTGACCATGGACAACGCGCTGATCGCCCTGGCCCGCAACCGCGACATCACGTCCCAAACCGCCATCGATGCCGCGCACGACGTCGACTACGTGAGAAAGAGCGTTCGCTGATGCCAACCTTCACTTACACCGGGATAACGGCCGCCGGCCAGCAGATCGACGGCGTGGTCGAGGCGTTCGACGAGATCGAGGCCATGGAACGCGCGCGCGAGCAGTGCCGTGTCGTCCAAAGCGTGGTCCCCGTGCGCGAGGGCAAAAACCTGCTGTCCATGGACATCACGAAGCCGAAGGCCAAGCAGAAGAACCTTGCCGTCATGTGCGCCCAGTTCGCCACCATCCTGAACGCGGGCGTGCCCGCCGCGCGCGCCACGTCGCTGGTGGCCGACCAGGTGACCGACAAGTATCTGAAACGCGTGCTGGCCGACGTGGCCGCCGACGTGGCGTCGGGCCACAGCCTGGCCGAGAGTTTCCAAAGCAAGGGCGAGAACCTGCCGCGCGTGTTCATCGAGACGGTGCGCGCCGGCGAGGAGAGCGGGCATCTGCCCGAGAGCTTCCAACGCCTGCACGGGTACTTCGACAAGCGCGCGAAGGTGTCGGCCAAGGTGCAAAGCGCCGTGACCTACCCCATCTTCGTGGCGGTGATCGCCGTGGTGGTGCTGGCCATCATGATGGTGATGGTGATCCCCTCGATGACGGGCATGATCGCATCGCTGGGGGCGGATACGCCGGCCATGACCCAGTTTTTGATCGACGCTTCGAACTTCGTCACCGACAACTTCCTGCTGATCGCGGTGGTGCTGGCGCTGATCGTCGTGGGCGTGAAGCTGTTCGGCACCACGGAGCGCGGCAAGACGACGTTCGCCGTTTTGAAGCTGCGGCTGCCGGTGCTGGGCGCGGTGGGCGTGTGCTCGGGCGCGGCTCAGTTCGCGAACACGATGGCCATGCTGGTGACGGCCGGCCTTCCTGCCACGCGGGCGGTGGCCATCACGTCGCGCGTGATGAGCAACTATGTGCTGTCGCGCGAGGTGGGGCGCTTGGAGGCCGGTTTGGAGGAAGGGCGCACGCTGGGCGAGGGCCTGGAGGCCAGCACGTACCTGCCGCGCACGCTGGTCGAGATGGTCACCGTGGGTGAGCACACCGGCGAGCTGGAGGAGACGCTGGAAACCATGGGCGCGTTCTACGACGACGAGACGCAGCGCGTGACCAACAAGGCGATTTCCATCATGGAGCCCGCCCTGCTTGTTTTGATGGCGTTGTTCGCGGGTTTCATCGTCATCGCGTTGTATTTGCCGATGTTTTCATTGTATGCTGCAATGTAACCGTTCTGACACCGTTTCGTGTCACAGCCGTTACTTTATGCAGAAAAATGTATGGGGATATTTCCGGTGCCCGAATGGCTCGGATAAGGAGAAAGGAACCGATATGAAAGAGATGATCAAGAAGATGCGCGAAGAGCGCGGCGGCTTCACGCTGGCCGAGCTGCTGGTCGTCGTGGCCATCGTGGCCGTGCTGGTGGCCATCGCCGTGCCGCTGTTCTCCAGCTCGCTCACCAGCGCCGAGGAAGCCGTGAAGAAGGCGAACGAGCGCTCGGTGAAGGCCGAAGTGACGACGGGTTACCTCGCCGACGGCTTTGACAAGACCAAGTATAACAACATGTATTATAGCGCTAACGACAAGGGCGACCTGACCGGTCCGGCAAGCGCAGCTTCTGAAGGCGCCAAGTATGTGTACAAGGTGACGATCGATGATTCCACCGATAAAACTAAGCCGACGATCACGGTCACGGACGTGACTGACGGCGAGCCCACTAACTAACGCATGACCATTCCCCTTGGCATCTTCAATCCAGCGCAGGCGGCGTTCCTTCTGGGGATCGCCGCCGTGCTGGGTGCTTGCCTGGGGAGTTTCGTGAACTGCCTGGCATGGCGGCTGGCCAACGGCGAGAGCGTGTTGGCCGGCCGCAGCCATTGCACGTCGTGCGGCCACGTGCTGGGGGCGCTGGACCTCGTCCCTGTGGCATCGTGGCTCGCGCTTCGCGGCCGCTGCCGCCACTGCGGGCAGCGGGTGAGCCCGCGCTACGTCATCGTGGAAGCGCTCATGGCCGCGCTGTTCGCTGCCGTCGTCGTGCGCTACGGGCTGTCGGTGCAAACGGTCGCCTACCTGGTGCTCGTGTGCATCCTCATGTCTGTGGCGTTGGTGGACCTGGACACGTTCATCATTCCGAACGGGTTCGTGGTGGCGGGCTGCGTGCTGTGGCTGGTGTCCATCTGGTTCATGCCCGCGCCGCGCGTGGACGCGTTCTCGGTGGGCAGCCTGTTCTCGGGTTGGGTGCATCCGGGCGGCGCGGTGGCGCTGGACGGCATCGTAGGCGCGGCGGTCGTCGCGGGCGGCGTGCTGGTATTGTCCGTGGCGTTCGACAAGGTGACGAAACGCCGGTCGCTCGGCGGCGGCGACGTCAAACTGCTGTTCATGGTGGGGTTGTTCCTCGGGTTGGCGGGTTCTATGCTGAATCTGCTGATGGCGTGCCTTATGGGGTTGGCGTTCGCGTTTGCTCAGGGGTTTTCCGTTCCTTCTTCGCCGGGCGAGGGCGAAGGCGAGGGGGAAAGCGTCCGAACAAGGGCGATTCCGTTCGGGCCGGCCATTGCCGCGGCCACGGCGTTCACGCTGTTGGCGGGGCCGACCATCCTCACGTGGTACGCGGGATTGTTCTGACAGGATATGCAGCGGGCTGAAAGGAAAACGCGCCGCATGGGCAAAACGTACACGGGTGTCGATATCGGGGACAGCAGCATCAAGCTGGCGGTTTCCGACGGCCAGTCGGTGAGCAAGGTTGCCATCGAGATGCTGCCCGAGGGCCTGGTGGCCGACGGACGCATCGTCAGCCACGACGCGATGGCCGACTTCATCAAAAGCGTGGTAAGAAGCATCGGCGGCGTTTCGAAGGACGTAGCGTTCGTGGTTCCGGGCTCCGACAGCCTGTTCCGTCGTCTGTCGCTTCCCGCCATGACCGAGAAAGAGCTGCGGCTGAACCTGCCGTACGAGTTCCGCGATTACATATCGCAAGGCAAAGACCGCTACGTGTACGATTATGCGATGTTGGGCATGCGCAACGACGCCGACGGCCAGCCCGAAGGCATGGATCTGCTGGCGGTTGCGGCGCCTAAGCAGGCCATCGCCGACTATACCGAGATGTTCCGTCGCGCAGGCTTGAAGCTGAAGGTGGCGCTGCCCGAACAGGCGGCGTACCAGAACCTCGTGGGAGGCAATCCTCGCGCGCTGGCTAACTGCTGCGTGATAGACTTCTCGCATCATATGACCAAGCTGCATTTCTTCCTCGACGGCGCCTACGACGTGGCCCGCGTCATAGAGATCGGCGGCATCGACATCGATCGCGCCATCGCGAACGAATACGGCGTCGACGAGCACGTTGCCGACCAGTACAAGCGCACCGACTACCAGGGCGCGCAGCGCTCCGAGGCCGCCCGCGCGGTGTACCAGTCCATCGCGATTGAAATCGGGCGCGCGCTGAACTTCTACGGCTTCAACAACCCCGACGTTGTCATCGAGGTGGCGTACTGCTGCGGTGGCGGGCTGCTTCTGGATCCGCTGGTAGAGGCGGTGGCTGCCCATGCCGACTTGCGCGTGTCGTCTATCGTCGACGTGCTGCCGCCGATGAGCGCGCCGTTGGGCGAGGCCCTTCGCTGTCCGGTTGCCATCGGCGCCACCATGAAGGCGGGGCGGTAGCCATGGATTTGAAGCAGGAGGTGTCGCTGAGCGCGCTGAAGCGCGGCAAGGCGCCGGCGTACCCCGTCAAGACGTCCATCAACTTGGTAGACACCCAGCAGCAACGCGGCAACCTGCTGGCGCAGCTGGGTCTGTTCGCCATCGCCCTGGTGCTGATCGGCGTATTCGCGAAGTTCGCTGTGGTGGATCCCTTGGCGGCGAGCGCGGCAAGCAGCAACGAGGTTTCCGCAGCGCAGGCGCGCCTGGACGTGCTGGCGGCCGAGAACGCCGACTACGCAGAGCTGAACGCGCAATACGATCGTTATGTGGTGCCGGGGTTGTCCGAAGAAGAGCAGAACCTGGTCGATCGCGATGTGGTTCTGAACTTGCTGCAGCAGAAGGTGATGGGCGTAGGTCACCTGTCGTCGCTGCGCATGGAGAAGAACACGGCCACGGTTACCTGTTTGGGAGCCGATTTGAACGAGGTGTCCGCCCTGGTGGAAAGTTTGGAAAGCGATCAGCGCGTAGCGCATGTGACGGTATCCACGGCGCAGGGCGAGAACGATAGCTCCACGTCGGCTACGATCCAGATCGTGTTCGCGGGGCCGCTGGACGTCGAAGGCGACGGCGGCTCGAAGGAGAAGGGAGCCGGCGATGGCGCGGCGTAGCGTGTTGAACCGCTCGTTCTCCACCAGCGAGAAGGTGCTCATGCTGGTGCTGGCGGTGCTGCTGGTGGTGGCGTGCTACTACTTCCTGGTGGTGAAGAACGTGGCCGACACGATAGCTGCCAATGAAGACCGGCTGGCGGACATCGAGATCAGCGTCAACGCGCAGGAGATGCTTGCGGCCGATCGCGCGCGCATGAAGGCCGAGCTGGAGGCGTTGGGCGAAGACGTCACGCTGCCCGTGGTGGCCGTGTACGACAACATCCGCAACGAGTTGAACGAACTGAACGCGCTGATGGGAGGCGCGACCACGTACAACCTCTCGTTCGCGCAGCCCACCGTGGAGGACAAGCTGGTGCGCCGCGAGGTGACCGTGTCGTTCACGGTGCCCGATTACGCGGCTGCGCTGGACGTGGTGCGCAAGCTGGAGAACGGTACGTACCGTTGCGAGATCACCGACTTCTCCGTGATCGGCGACATGTTGGCCGACGGTACCGCGGACAGCGTCGATGCCGTGCTGACTGTCACCTACTTGGAAACCACGAACGGCGCCGCAACCACCGCCGGCCTCGTTGAAAAAGCCAAGTAGAAAAAGCTTAGAGTCGCAGGATCTTCTGTCATCCTGGCGATCTATTCCGCTTGGTAGCTGCCGATGACGAAGCGGTTCTTGCCGGCGGCTTTCGCACGGTAGAGAGCTTTGTCGGCTTGGCGATAGGCGCTCTGGTACGAGGCGATTTTACCGTGCAGTTCTACGCCGCCGATGCTGAGCGTCACTTCGTGTTCGGTGCCGTACTGGTCGGTGAACGTCACGCCGCGTTTTACGATGCCGGCGCAAGCGCTGGCCAAACGCTCATCGTCGATGCGTCCGTTCACGCAGATGGCGAACTCGTCGCCGCCCAGGCGTCCGATCAGGTCTTGCGGCCTGAACGCGGCCGTCAGCGCCGCGGCCGTCTGTTGCAACGCTCGATCGCCGGCAAGGTGGCCGTACGTATCGTTCACGCCCTTGAAGTCGTCGGTGTCCACCACCAGCACGGCTCCGGCGGTGCCGTTTGACAGCAGCTCCCCCGCCGTTTCTTGGAACGTTTGCCAGTTCAACAATCCGGTGAGGCCGTCGTGGTGGGCGCGTTCGGACAAGTCCATCTTCTCGCGCATTTCATCGTCAATGTTGGCGATTTTCCCGATTACCGAGATGGGTTTGCCCGCATCGTCCTCCACGAAATGGGAAGTGATGCGTATCCACTTCCTATCCTTGTCGGGATTCGCTTCCTCGCGGCACAGCACCTCGGTCACGGCGTTCGACGGCGAGGTGAACGCATCCAGCAGCTCGGGGTTCGCACTGTGCTTGATGAGCTGGCGTGCGTTCTCGTACGAGACGTAGGAGGATCCGTCGTCCATGCTCGTGGCATCGTCAACGTAGGAGCTGGAAAGAAGCGATTTCGACTTCGAAATGCGCAGGGTGTCCGATTTTATGGAATACTCGAAGAACTGCTCGTTTGCCAGGCGGTACAGCTCTTGAAAGCGCAAATTCTCTTCGCGTACGGCGCGCGCCGCATGCATGCGGGAGCGCAGGTACAGCGCAAGCAGAACGATGATGAGCACCAGCAGCGATATGCACGCCAGCGCGAATTCTCCCAGGTGATCCTTGATGAACAGGTTGATCTGCTCGTCCTGGTCGATCAGCGAGTTGTCATAGATGATGGAGTCCAGCTGGGCACTGTTGAGGCTGCGCAGCGCTTTGTTTAAGATGACCAGCAAATCGGGGTCAACCGGCTGCGCGAGGCCGAAGCAGATGTCGATGGATTGCGTCGAGGTGGGCAAATAGAGGATGTTGCTCAGTTCGTCGATGTTGAGGTAGTACGGCGTGGTGTACGACGTGCCGTAGGTGTAGTCGACTTCGCCGGAGTTCACCGCTTCGAGGCATTCTTCAATAGTGTCGTACAGCTGCACCGGCGCGCCTTCAGGGGCGGTTTCAGCCTGGTCCCATAAAAGTGCGATGCTTTTGCCGTCCAGGCGATCGGGGTCTACGAACTTGTTGTATACCAGCAGTATGGAGGTGGTCATGTACGGAGCCGTCATGGCTACGATCTTGTCGATTTCCGTGTTGTCGTCGTCGTTCACGCCGGCAACGATGTCGATGTTCTCCTCGCGCAGCGCAGTGGCCAAATCGTCATAGCGCGGTATGCTCACCACTTCGAACGATAGCCCCGTGTGCTTCGAGAGATATTCCAGAATGCCCTTCGTAACCCCTTTAAACTCGCCGGTTTCCGGGTCGAACGACTGCAGCGGCGGCCTGTCGGTGAGGACGCCTACGCGCAGCGTTTTGTAGTTGCGCGCGTAACGGAGTTCGGCGCTGGTCAGATCGTAGTTGTCCTCCGAGGGGAGGAAGTGCTTCTTGTACAGGGTTTCCTGGAGCTGGGGGTTGCTTTGGTTGATGCGGTCGATGGTGGCATCAAGCTCGTCGATGATCGAGCGCTCGCCCTTAGGCGCGGCGAAGAAGAAGGGCCGTCCAGCGAACGACGACACGATATGGAACCCGTCGAAGATGTTGACGTCGATCTCGAGGAACACGTCGGCTTCGCCGGTTAAGGTTTTGTCGAGCAGCTCTTGCGTGGTGGAGCATTCGACGGTGACCAGGTTGATGCCGTTCTGATCGCAGTAGTACTCGAGCTCCGCGCGGCGCTTCTTCGCGGTGGCGAGGATGGCCACGCGCAGCTCGCTTCGGGTGAACAGATTGGTTTTCGAGACGGTGGCATGTATGTTCGGAGCGAACAGGGCGGTGTGGGCCGAGCCGTAGCTGTTTTCGGGGTATTCGTACATCTCGGCAAGGGCGGCGCTGTACGACATGCTTCCTTCGATGTCCACCTCGCCGTTGTCCAGCATCTCTAAAAGCCGCAAAGCGCGTTCGTTTGCATTGTCGCCCTCGGCTTCCACGAACTCGAACGACCAGCCGGTGAACTGGGCGACGCGCATGAGGTAGTCGTAGGTGTAGCCTTCATAGGTGCCGTCATCGTTTTTTGCGAGCAGGCCTTCGCTGTCGGTGTAACCCACCTTGACGATGCGTGGCTGGTCGGAGGCATGAGCTTCTTCAGTGGTGACCGGTATAAGAAGCGCGCAGGCTAAAACCGCCGAGAGCAGCACTCTCGTGCATAAGCGCAAGGCAGTCGTATGTGATCTCTTCTTCGTCGTGCTTCCTTGTTCCGGGTGGAATATCGGGGTTACAGTATAGCCTCTTTTTTCAAATAATTCGCACGGGGGGTGCTGCCTGTGCGCGATCATTTGCGTGTTCCGCACGGATGTTTCACGTGAAGCATCCGTGCATGGCCGCTCGACAGCAGCCGGGCGCGCAAAAAAGCGCCCCCGAAAGGGAGCGCTTCTGCATTCGAATGGTGGTCGGAGGGGGACTTGAACCCTCGACACGCGGATTTTCAGTCCGCTGCTCTACCAACTGAGCTACCCGACCACGATCAACCGTCCATGGGGACGTGGGACGATATTCTACCATATCCCATAGCCTCAGCAAGAGGAAATTCCCAAAAATCCCCCTCTGCTTACCGGGCCGCCTGCTTGGAAGCCCGGCGCGCATCCATCGGCCGCCTGTCCGCACACCTGTCGGCGTACCTGCCGCGCCGTTCTTCTAGCGATAAACGATCTTGCCAACCGTCACGCCCTCGGCGATCATTGCGACGCCGCGCCACAGCACGAACACGGCTACGAGCAGAGAGAATAAGATCGGCGAGACGAACAGCATAATGGCGCACACGATGTTGACGATGCCCGAGAACAGGCCGATCCCCCATGCTGAGAAGCCGATGCTTTTCGATTTCATCGCCGCGAATATCTCGAACAGGCCGAACACGAGGAAGCACAGGGCCACCAGCCACGAGATGGCCGCGCCGCCCACCAGCGGATGCAGCACGAACATCAGGCCGATCAGCACGTCGAGGATCGCGTAGGCCAATGACCATCCCGACACGCTCATCATAGACCTGAAGCGCACGTAGAACACGATGCCCAGCACGCCTGAGAGCAGGAAGCCCACGCCCGCGATCATGGCGATGGTGGCCAGCGTCAAGTTCGGCGCGAAGCAGCAGAGCAGGCCGCATGCGAGCAGCAGGATTCCCGCCAGTATCAGGCTCCAGTCCCATTTCTTCTTCAATGTCGCCATGAGCGCTCCTCCTCGTCTTGCCTTTCGGCATGCGTTTCTCTGACGCATTGTATCACCGGCTTGCGAGCGTTCGAGCGTTTGTGCGCGAAGGGCGGCTTGACGGCGCGAATCGCCGATTCGCCATACAAGAGCCTTCGCCATACGAAAAAGCCCCGGTCTCCTCAAGCGGTTTGCGATGAACTGCGTGAGGAGACCGGGGCGAGGCGTGGGCCGAGGGTCGTTATGCGGTTTGTTTTCCCGGAGCAGCGTCGACGTCGTCGTCTTCCACGCGTCCGCGGATCTTCTTGACGCTGCGGCCAAGCATGCCGCCGAGCTTCGGAAGGTTCTTCGGTCCGAAGATGATAAGCACCACCACCAGAATAAGTATGAGCTCAGGCATGCCCATTCCGAATATCTTCATCGTGTGCTCCTTCCGGGCTTCCTCGCGTTCAGTGCCGAGCATTATAGCAACTTTAAATTTGTAGTTACTATAATTTTGTAGTAAAACCGACAATTTCGACGAAAAGCGCGGACGGCTCTTATAATGCAGAGCAAACGGCACGGCGAATCGCGGAGGGCGGACGATGGAACAGCGGCAGGCGGACGGCGGGCAGTCGATGGGATTGCGCGAGCGCAAGCGCCGCGCCACGCGGGACGCCATCGAGCGGGCGGCCATCGCCTTGGTGAGCGAGCGCGGCTACGACAACGTCACCGTGGCTCAAATATGCGAGCTTTCTTCCGTATCTCAAGGCACGTTCTTCAACTACTTCCGCACGAAAGACGCGGCTATCGTGGGCATCGGCGAGTACGACCTCGATGCCGACTCTGTGCGCGCCGCATTCGATCGCCTCATGCCCTGCTCGATGCTGCACGCCACGCTCACCTTGTTCCTCGAGGTGGCGGGATCGTTCGATTGGGAAAGCGATATCGCGGCGCAGCGGATCGCGCTCGTCAGTGAAACGCCCTCGCTCATGCAGCTGTTCTTGGACAACGCGTTCGGCTTCGTCAGCGATTTTCGCACTATCGTGGAGGCGTATTTTGAAGCGAATCCTTCGCTGCGCACATGCTCCGATGTTCTGAGCTCGGCGGAAGAGTCGTACATCGTCGTGTCCGAGGCGCTTGAAGCCGCGAAGTTCGCGCTGTACCGCGTCGCCGACGATCCGGCGTCCGGCCTGCCCAGTGCAGACGAAGTAGGAGCGGTGATCAGGCGCATCGTGGGATAGCGCCCACGGCGGCGGTTCGCTACACTGAATGCGAACCAGTTACGGCGACAGAAGGAGTGCGAATGTCCTGCGAACAGAACAGCCCGGTAGTCGGCATCATCATGGGATCCGAAAGCGACATGCCCGCAATGGAGCCGTGCATGAAGCAGCTCGACGAGTTCGGCGTGCCCTACGAGGTGAAGGTGGCTAGTGCGCACCGCAAGCCGGCCGAGGTGCACGAGTGGGCAAGTTCGGCGCACGAGCGAGGCATCCGCGTGATCGTGGCGGCGGCGGGCAAGGCGGCCCACCTGGGCGGCGTCGTGGCGGCGTACACGCCGAACCCCGTGATCACGGTGCCCATGAAGACCAGCGACCTGGGCGGGTTGGACTCGCTGCTGTCCATGGTGCAGATGCCCTCCGGCGTGCCCGTGGCCTGCGTCGCCATCAACGGTGCGAAGAACGCGGCCATCCTGGCCGTGCAGATCCTCGGCACCGGCTGCGACGCCGACCGTCAGAAGATCATCGACTTCAAGCGAGGCATGGCCGACGCGTAGGCGGCGTCCTGCTCGAACGGTTGCAACGTGCGGCCGGATGCGACCTGCATCCGGCCGCGCTGTTTCGTTAGAACGCTCGCGTTGCCACGTAGTCGGTGACGCTTGATTCTCGACAGCGCTTTCTTGGCAACGAGCGTTGCGCCCTTCATGCAAGCCGATAGGGGTAGTCCGCTGTTAAACCAGGATTGGCATAGCCCGGGTAGGCCCGTCCCGCGAAAGCTCGCCGGCGGCTCGGAAGCCCTCCTCGGCCATCGGACAGGCGCTCGTCCCGCCTGATCGCCAGCCGCCCGACAGGGGAAGCGGCGCGCGGCAGTGCATGTCGATCCTGGTTTAGCAGCCGATAGGGTAGCGAATGGCAAAAAGACATCGAATTCGGAATCGCCCGCGCGGATCGCAAGGGCAAAAGAAAGCCCCTCTGCGCATAACGCCTGTTCGTGAGCGTGCTCTTCCGAGCGGCTTTGCGTCGGACACGGTCAAGGCGCAAGATTTCTTCCGAATTCGATGCCTTCTTGCCATTTAGAGATGCTGCGAGTTGCGCGGAAGCGCCACGATGTTTCACGTGAAACATTTGTACGTCTTCGCGCGGATGCAGAGGAAGGGCGCCAGCTGCATCCCGCACCGAATGCGCCCGGGCGGGCCGGGCGGTTTGGCGGTGCGTCCTTCGCGCCCCTCGCGGATGCGACCGCGCGAGGGGCGCGCTTGTACGCTATCATGGATGCTCGAGCGAAAAAGCCGGATGTTTCACGTGAAACATTTGTACGTGATGGGGCAGGCGAGGATCATGACGAAGAAACTGCTGATGGGGAACGAGGCGTTCGCGCATGCGGCGTTGGAGGCCGGGGTGCGCGTGGTGGCGGGCTACCCGGGCACGCCGTCGTCCGAGCTGATCGAGACGGTGGCGAAGCTGCATGCCGACGGCGCCGCGCGCGGCATCCACGTGGAGTGGTCGACGAACGAGAAGTCGGCCTTGGAGCTGCTGGCGGGCGCGTCGTACACGGGCGCGCGCTGCCTGTTCACCTGCAAGCAGGTGGGGCTCAACGTTGCCAGCGACGCGCTGATGAGCTTGAACTACGTGGGCGTGAAGGGCGGCATGGTGCTGTTCGTGGCCGACGATCCCGGTCCCATCTCGTCGCAGACCGAGCAGGACACGCGCCGCTTCGCCAGCTTCGCGAAGCTGCCGGTGCTCGATCCCGCCACGCCCGACCAGGGCTTCGACATGATGCAGGCCGCATTCGACCTGTCCGAGCGCTACCATACGCCCGTCATCGTGCGTCCCACCACGCGCATCAACCACGCCTCGACGTTCTTCGACGTCGCGGACGCCACCGACGCGCGCCCGGTGCCCGACGAGGGCTTCGAGCGCAACCCGAAGTGGGTCATCTTCCCGCGCCGCGCCTACCAGGCGCACGGCGAGATCAACGAGCGTTTGGCGGCCATCGCGCACGATTTCGCCGTCGATCCCGCGCTGGCCGCGTTCAACCCGATGGTCGAGGGCGGCGCGCAGTCGACCGAGGATGTACGAACGAATGTTTCACGTGAAACATTCGACGACGGGAGCATGCCGAAGACGGCGACGAGTGCGGGCGCCAAGGCGGTGGGGATCGGCGCGGGCGCGTCGGAGTCTGCAGCTGCCGCAGTCGCGCCGCGCCTCGGCATCGTGGCGGGCGGCGTGTCGGCCGCCTATGCGCGCGAGGCGCTGCGCATGGTGGAAGCGCGCGCGGCGGCAGCGGGCGTGGAAATGCCCGCGTACCGGTTCTGGCAGGTGGGAACGCCCTACCCGTTCCCGGAGGAGCTGGCCGCGACGTTCGCGGAAGGCCTCGACGAAGTGCTCGTTCTGGAAGAGCTGGACCACGTGCTGGAGGATGCGCTGCTCGTGCATGCTGGTCGCACGCATGCGACCTACGAAGTGCGCGGCCGTCTGACCGGCGACGCGCGCGACCGTGGCGAGAACGACGTGGACGATTGCGCCGCCCGCATCGCGCGTTTCCTCGGCATCCCGCAGGTGATCGCCCCTGCAGCGGGCGCCCCTTCGGAATCCTATTCGGCATCGCCCGTCCCTGCGCAACAACCCGTTTCTGCGACGGCTGCATCGGCTTCTTCGCCTTCTGAGGTGTCGTCGTCCTCGTCCGCGGCGACTTCCGCTTCTGCCGACAAGTCTGGAACGAACGTTTCACGTGAAACGTTCGCCTACGACGCGCCTGCCGACGCGCCGCTGCCCGTGCGCCCGCCCGTGCTGTGCGCGGGCTGCCCCCATCGCGGCAGCTTCTACGCGGTGAAGCGCGCGCTGGGGAAGACGTCCGCCGTGCTGTGCGGCGACATCGGCTGCTACACGCTGGGCAACGCGATGCCGCTGGACGCCGTGGACACCTGCCTGTGCATGGGCGCGGGCATCACGATGGCGCAGGGCTTCGCCGTGGCCGAGCCGCACAAGAAGACGCTGGCGTTCGTGGGCGACTCCACGTTCTTCGCCAGCGGGCTGCCTGGCCTGGTGAACGCCGTGTACAACGGCCACGACATCACCGTGTGCGTGCTGGACAACGCCACCACGGCCATGACCGGCTCGCAGCCGCATCCCGGCACCGGCGTCACGCTCATGGGGCCGAAGCGCCAACCCATCTCCATCCCGCGCGTGTTGGAGGCCGTCGGCTTCGACTGCATCGTGCATGCGAACCCGCTCGACCTCGATGCTTCGGTGGCGGCCGTGCGCGAGGCGCTCGACCATGAAGGCCCCAGCGCCGTCCTGTTCGAGTCGCCGTGCATCCAGCTGGTGAAGCCGGACGCGCCCGCCGTCGTGGATGCCGAAACGTGCACGGGCTGCAAGAAGTGCATCACCGAGATCGGCTGTCCCGGCATCGGCTTCGACGCCGACGCGCGCGGCCCGCGCAGCAAGCAGCGTGGCCAGGCGTTCGTCGACCCCAGCCTCTGCAACGGTTGCGGCCTATGCGTCCAAGTGTGCCCCTTCGATGCGCTGTCGATGACGGAACCCCAAACAGATGTTTCACGTGAAACATCTTCGGACGCTTCTGGGTCGGAAGGAGGCTGCCATGCGTAACGTGTTGCTTTCGGGCGTAGGCGGACAGGGCACCGTGCTGGCGGCGAAGGTGCTGGCCCAGGCCGCGCAGGACAAGGGTTGGCAAGTGCGCACGGCCGAGACTATCGGCATGGCGCAGCGCGGCGGCAACGTGGTGTCGCACGTGCGCATGGGCGACGCGGGCGAGGAGGTGTTCGCCCCGCTGCTGGCCGAGGGCACGGCCGACCTCGTCATCGCGTTCGAGCCGGCCGAGGCCGCCCGCGTGCTGCCGTTCCTCGCGCCCGACGGGCTGCTGGTCACGGCCACTACAGCCATCCAGCCGGTCACGGCGGCGCTGTCCGACAAGCCCTATCGCGCCGACAACGTGCTGGCGAGCATCGAGCGATCGCTGGCGGGCACCGGCGCGCGCTTCGTCGCGGTGGACGATGTCGCGCTTACCGACGCGGTGGGCAGCCGCAAGGTGTTGAACTCGGTGCTGCTGGCCAGCGCTCTCAAGGAGGGCCGCATCGCGCTCGACCTCGACGACCTGCGACGCGCCCTCGAGGAGTGCGTGAAGC
>NZ_DBFEGU010000363.1:0-1578 GCF_048329335.1 Eggerthella sp.
TTTGCATGCATCGGCAAAGGTGTTCTTCGACATGATGTGAAGCAAAGAAGTAGTCGAATGCGTTTATAGACCGAATGCCCGGATGCACTTTGTGTTTATTTTGGCGTCTGCGTTTTCACATTTTTCGGCTGCGTTGTGCTCGCTCGTGGGGGTTGCGCGCATGCGGGACTTTCGCTATTGCGCGCATCCTCCTTTCGGGGTACCATCGGCAAGGTTTCACGGGGATTCCGGCTTTTCGCACGGTTCTCTGTTTTATCAAGAGTCGGGGGAGAGAGTTGGCTCTGTGATCCCGACACCAACCTGGCGGATACGCCAAGGTGGTCCGGCCTACAGCGATGAAGGAGGAACGTATGGCCGAAGAATGCTCTACCTATTTGTTCACGTCCGAGTCGGTCACCGAGGGTCATCCCGACAAGGTGTGCGACCAGATATCCGACGCGGTGCTCGACGCCATCCTGGCCAAGGAGATCGAGCTGGCCGCCGCCGGCTACGTGGCTCCCAGCGGGCAGCCCGCCGATCCCGCGCAGGTGCGCGTGGCCTGCGAGACCATGGCCACCACCGGCATGGTCATCGTCACCGGCGAGATCCGCACGCAGGCCTACGTCGACGTGCCCGCCATCGTGCGCGAGGTGCTGCGCGACATCGGCTACGACCGCGCGAAGTACGGCTTCGACTGCGACACCTGCGGCGTGCTGAACGCCATCCACGACCAGAGCCCCGACATCGCGCAGGGCGTCGACGAGAGCTGGGAGGCCCAGCACGGCCTGGACGAGGGCGACCCCTACGAGCGCGTCGGCGCGGGCGACCAGGGCATGATGTTCGGCTACGCCTGCGACGAGACGCCCACGCTCATGCCGATGCCGGTGTATCTGGCCCACCGCCTGGCCGAGCGCCTGACCGAGGTGCGCAAGAACGGCACCATGCCGCTTCTGCGCCCCGACGGCAAGACCCAGGTGTCCGTGCGCTACGAGGGCGGCCGCCCCGTGCATGTGGAGAAGGTGGTCGTGTCCACGCAGCATGCCGAGGAGATCGCCCACGACGAGCTGCGCGCCCAGATCGTCGAGAACGTGGTGAAGCCGGTGCTCGAGCGCGAGGGCGTGGCGCTGGCCGACGACGCCGAGATCCACGTGAACCCCACCGGCCGCTTCGTGGTGGGCGGCCCCATGGGCGACGCGGGCCTCACCGGCCGCAAGATCATCGTCGACACCTACGGCGGCATGGGCCGCCACGGCGGCGGCGCGTTCTCCGGCAAGGACTGCACGAAGGTGGACCGCTCGGCGGCCTATGCGGCGCGCTGGGTGGCGAAGAACGTGGTGGCCGCGGGCCTGGCCGCGCGCTGCGAGGTGCAGGTTGCCTACGCCATCGGCATGGCGAAGCCGGTCAGCGTGATGATCGACACGTTCGGCACGAACGCGGTTCCCGAGGCCGACATCATGGCCGCGGTGGACGCGACGTTCGACCTGCGTCCGGGCGCCATCATCGACGCGCTCGACCTGCGCCGCCCCATCTACCGCTTGACGGCCGCCTACGGCCACTTCGGCCGCGAGCTTCCCGAGTTCACCTGGGAGCGCACCGACA
>NZ_DBFEGU010000364.1:0-3730 GCF_048329335.1 Eggerthella sp.
GTTCCAGAACTATGCGCGCGATCGCTTCCGTGCCATCGACGCGCGCGGCAACCGCTGCGTGCTGGCCGGCGGTACCGGTTTCTACGTGCGCGCAGCCGTCGACGACTACGACTTTCCCGCAGGCGAGCAGGTGGGAAACCCCGTTCGCGAACGCTACCAGGCCCTGGCGCGCGAGCAGGGCGCCGAGGCGCTGTGGAAGCTGCTGGCGGCGCGCGACGAGGCCAGCGCCTCCGTCATCCCGCCCGCCGACGTCAAGCGCGTCGTGCGCGCCTTCGAGCTGCTAGAGGAGGGCACGACCTACGCCGAACAGCGCGCCAAGCTCGCTCACATCCCGCAGTTGGTTCCGGCCGTCTTCTTCGGCATGGCGGTGGATCCCGACGTGCTGCGCGCGCGCATCGACGCGCGGGTGGACGCCATGGTGGAGACGGGTCTCGTGGCGGAAGTGGAAGGGCTGCTCGACAGGGGCTTTCGCGAAGGCGTGACGGCGCCGCAGGCTATCGGGTACAAGGAGATCGTGGAGGCTCTCGACGGGTTCATCTCTCTTGACGAGGCTGTGGAGCGGATCAAGCTGGCCACGCGCCGCTACGCGAAGCGGCAGCGCACCTGGTTCCGCAAGGACGCGCGTATCCGGTGGCTCGATGCGACGTCGCGCGATATTCCGTCGCTCGTCGAAGAAGCGCTCGAGCTGCTTGATGACGGCGTTGCCTGACGGTTTCTCCAGACGAAGGAACGCTTGTGATATGATACGAAGCCACGGGCACACTCCTGCCGTCGAACCGTTCAAGATCGGAGCACCTATCATGCAGACAGCGCACGCGTTTCTCTAGCGGCTCGCCGCCGCTTCCGACTGTCTTCGCACGCCGATGCCGGCGTGCTCGTCTCTGCATCGAAAGGTTGGATCCATGACGGAATTCGAATCAGTCATCACGCGGGGCATGACCCCGATCTCCGAAGAGCGCCGCGAGCGCGCCGTGCTCGTCGGCGTGGATCGCCCCGGCTCCACGTGGCCGCTGGCATCGTCGCTCGCCGAGCTCGAGCGCCTCGTGGATACGGCAGGCGCCGACGCGGTGGCCACCACCACGCAGAAGCTCGACGCGCCCAATCCGCGTACGTTCGTGGGCACGGGCAAGGCCGAAGAAGTGGCCGAGCTTGCGCGCGCCCACGCGGCCGACCTCGTCGTGTTCGACGACGAGCTGACGCCCTCCCAGCAGGCGAACCTCGAGAAGGCGATGGGCCGCGACGTGAAGGTCATCGACCGTACGGCGCTCATCCTCGACATCTTCGCCCTGCACGCCACCAGCAAGGAGGGCCGGCTGCAGGTGCGGCTCGCCCAGAACGAGTACCTGCTGCCGCGCTTGCGCGGCATGTGGGCCCACCTGGCCTCCAACCGCATGGGCGGCGGCGTGGGATCGCGCTTCGGCGAAGGCGAGAGCCAGCTCGAGGTCGACCGCCGCATGGTGCGCAAGCGCATCACGTCCATCAAGCGCGAGCTCAAGCATCTGGCCGAGGTGCGCGCCGTCCAGCGCGAGAGCCGTTACGAAAGCGGCATGTTCAAGGTGGCGCTGGCCGGCTACACGAACGCCGGCAAGTCGAGCCTGCTCAACCGGCTGACGAATGCGGACGTGCTGGCGTACGACAAGCTGTTCGCCACGCTCGACTCCACCACGCGCAAGTTCGAGCTTCCCGAGGGCCGCGAGATCACCGTCACCGACACGGTCGGGTTCATCCAGAAGCTTCCGACCACGCTCATCGAGGCGTTCAAATCGACGCTCGACGAAATCACGGGCGCCGACCTCGTGCTGCACGTGGTGGATGCCTCGTCGGACGAGTACGAGGCGCAGATCGCGGCCGTCGAGGACGTGCTCGGGCAGATACACGCGCAGGACCTGTCGCGCGTGCTCGTGTTCAACAAGTGCGACCTGCTCGGCGAGGAGCGCCTCGGCGCCCTTAAAGCGCGCCATCCGCAGGCTCAGTTCGTATCGGCGGCGACGGGGGAGGGCGTAGGCGAGCTCGTGGAGCACGTTGCCCGCGTCGCCTCGGCGCAAGACGAGCATCTCGACGTGCTGATTCCCTACAACCGCGGCGACCTCGTGTCGGTGGCGCACGAAAGATGCCACATCCTGTCGGAAACCCATGAGGAGCAGGGCACGCGCATCGTCATGCTGGCGGCTCCTTCGTTCGCGAGCATGTTCCGTCCTTACACGGTCGATTAGAGTAACTCTAAGGTAAGCGAGCCGCCCCGGGCATCGACCCGGGGCGGCTCGCTTCGTCGCAGGGTAGGCGCTTCGTTCTTGCGGTCGGTCTGCGGCGGCGCCTTATCGGACGGCGAAAGCGGGAACCGGCGCAGCGGCACGTTCGGAAAAGCCGGAAAAGCCCTGCCGAAGCGGTCGGATTGCGGCAGGGCTTCGCGGTTCGATCAAGCTGACGACCAGCGTGCGGTTCGCCGCTACAGGCGGCGGAAGACCGCGACCACCTTGCCGGCGATGGCGCAGTCGGTGGTGATGATGGGATCCATCGTGGAGTTCTCCGGCTGCAAGCGGATATGGTCGCTTTCCTTGAAGAAGCGCTTCACCGTGGCCCCGTCGTCGATGATGGCCACGACGATGTCGCCGTTGTTCGCCACGGGCTGCTCCTTGACCACGACGTAGTCGCCGTCATTGATGCCCGCCTCGATCATGCTCTCGCCGCGCACGGAGAGCAAGAACGACGGGGCGTCGCCCACGATCTCGGTGGGAAGCGACAGGGTGTCGGTGATGTTCTCCTCGGCGAGGATGGGGGAGCCGGCGGCCACGTTGCCCACGAGGGGCACGTTCACGATGTTGCTGAAGCTGGGCTGCACCACGTTGGTGGCCAGCGCGGCGTCCTCGAGCTGGTAGGTGAGGGCGATGGAGCGCGACTTGAGCGGATCGCGCTTGATGAGGCCCTTCTCCTCGAGCGCCTTCAAGTGCACGTGCACGGTGGAGGGGGAGGAGAGGCCGAGGCTCTGGCAGACCTCGCGCACGGTCGGGCCGTATCCCTTCTCCCGAATGCACTCCTCGATGCAGTCGAGCACCGCTTGCTGGCGCTTCGTCACTTTCTCGGCCATAGGTAATCCTTTCGTCGCCTCTACGCCTATCGAACAAATGTATGAAATTTCTATTGACATGAACCTTTGTTCGACCTATTATATACGCGAACAAAGGTTCTACGCAAGAGCAGGAGGCCACAAAATGAAGAATTTTGAGATGAACTGTCCCGTCGAGGGAACGTCGGCCCTTCAACCGAAGCTCGATTCGGCGCCTGCTCGACGCGCCCGCATCATAGCGTTCCCCCAGCATGCGGTTCTGCCCGACCGCGACGTGCGCGCCGTCCGCGACGGCGCCTCCATCGTTTCGGCCGTGCGCACGGGTTCGGCGCAAGGCGTGGCGTTCGGCCGAGTGCAGCGCTGGCAGGCGGTCGTCGGCGGATGCGTGTTCGCGGCGCTCGCACTCGCCAGCCTGTTCGCAGGGTTCTAGCCGAGACCTTTCCCGGCCCCGCGCGGCCGTTCCATAACCCGCAGATGCTGCGTTTCTGCGGCTGCGTAGCGCCTCCGCCACCCCGGAGGCGCGTCCGTTCGGGGGTTTACGCGCCGCTTGCGGCGTGCTAGACTCGGGCGAGCAGCCAATCATGCCGCGCCGACGCATCCTCATGCGGACGGGCGCTTCGCGAAGGAGAAACGGAACATGAAGCGATAACGAAAGCCCTTTTTCAC
>NZ_DBFEGU010000365.1:0-1064 GCF_048329335.1 Eggerthella sp.
GTCTTCGATGCCGAGAGCTTTCTGGATCTTCGTCGGCGCACCCATGATGGCACCGCCGCAACGAGCCATAGAACCACCTGGCAGCGCTGCCTTCTCGAGAATGATAACCGAAGCCCCGTTCGCCGCCGCTTCGATGGCGCAGGAAGCGCCCGCCGCACCATAGCCGCATACCACGACGTCGGCCTCTTTCGTCCACGCGATGGACGAGCCGTCGACAGCGGTCGACTCGGACGAGACACCTGAAGCGGATGCATCGTTTCCGGATGAGCATCCAACCAGCGCACCGCCCGCCATTGCCAGCGCCGCAACGCCGGTCCCCTTCAAAAAGTTTCGGCGAGAGAAGCGTGCATTCTCGTTCCCCATAATCGTACCTTTCCCTTCCTCCTATATGCCGCCGCGACCGTTTCTCGGCGCGGCGGGGCACGCGGCAAAACCGCGTTATCCCTTCGTGCGGATTCGCGCAAACCCTAGCTATGGCAGGTGTAGCATTCGTACACGTCGGCGTGATGGCAACTGGCGCATGCACGCTGAGCCTTCTTCTCGATGGAGCCCGCCGCATGCATCTGATGACAGCTCGCGCAGGAGACTTCGGCATGGTCGGCCGATTCTGGCAACGCATGCGGGTTCACTATCGTTCCATTCATGTCGGTTAGCACGGTTACGCCAGCCGTAACGACCTCCACCTCGTCTTGCGAGTGACAGCTCTCGCACGTCGCAACATCCACCGTTGTGGTTTTGAGGACGGCCTTGGCTGCCTTTTCAGCGGTGGCTCCTTCATGCGCCGCAGAAAGCGCTGCTACATCGGCATGGCACTGAGAGCAAGCCATGTCCTTGTGCCGAGATATCGCACAGGAACCGTCTTCGAACGACGCCTGTTCCTTTGCGTGGCACATACTGCAATCGCCGGTTTCAGACCACGTGGAGTCGACTTGCACTGCCGCAGCCTCGTCTTCGCCCGTAACAACGGCGTCGTTAGCTTTCGGCGCACATCCCGTAAGCGCAAGCGCCAAAACCGCAAACGTCAAGAACGCGCACGCCAGCGCCTTTGCCGACGAGTAAGGCAC
>NZ_DBFEGU010000366.1:0-2456 GCF_048329335.1 Eggerthella sp.
GTTCCTCGTGAAGACGCTGCTGTCCATGACGCTGGCCGTGCTGTTCATCCTGCTGCCGTGGCAGTATCCGTTCCAACCTATCCAGATGACGCTGATCAGCGCGTTCACCATCGGGCTGCCGTCGTTCGTGCTGGCGCTCGAGCCCAACAAGGACCGCATCAAGGGGCGCTTTTTGGAGAACGTCATCGTGAAGTCCATCCCCGGCGCCATCTGCGCGGTGCTCACCATCCTCATTGTGAACACGGTGGGCTACAACGTGCTGCACCTCGATTACGAGCACGTGTCCACGCTGTGCGTGCTGCTGACGGCCTGGATCGGCGCGCTTCTGATCGTGCGTCTGTCCATCCCGTTCACGCCCATCCGCGCGGCGCTGCTGGTCGTGGTGGTGGGCGGCACGGTGCTCGGAGCCACGGTGCTGCACGGCCTGTTCGGCATCGAGCCGTTCACCTTCGGCATGACCGTGCTGTTCACCGTCCTCGCCATTGGCGTGACGGGCCTGTTCCACGTGCTGTTCGGCATCTTCGACGCCTGGCATGCCAAGCGTCTCGCGAACATGGTGTAGAAAAGCGGCTGCTGGCTTTCCGATCGTCCTGCGGGGCCGGCGCTTCGCGGGCTGCGGGCGGGCGGCGCGTGCTCTCTCGGACGGCGCCGCGCTTGTGGCGGATGCGGTCGTTTGCTATGATCGCCTTGCGGCGGCCGGCAAGCCGGCTCGCCTCCCCGTGGATCGGAGGATCTATGCACGGCAACGTCAGCAAGGTCATCGCGGCGACGGCGGCAGCGTCTCTGGCGTGCGAAGTGCCGCTTCCGGCATTGGTGGACGAGGTGGTGGTGGCGAGTCCGCGCGATCTCGGAACCGATGCGTTCGCCGAGGAGCTCGGGAGGGTTTTAGGGCGCGAGGTCGCGACCGACCCCGCCGACCTATTCCCGGTGATCACGCACGAGGCGTACCTGCCCGAAACCCACGACCCCGAAGCGCCGCAATCCCCTCGCCGCCCGCAAAGGGAATACCCCCGCTAGCAACGTTTGCTAGCGCCTGCGGCCGAAGCCGCTTGCGCCGTTGCGGCGCAGGGAGCGCGAGAACGCCGCGCTGCCCACCGTCGCCTTGGGTACGAACTGGCTTGCGAGCGCCTTCTCCGCCTCCGTCGCGTCGTAGCCGTCGATGTCCAGCGTGGGGATGCGCTCGCCCAGCAGCTTCTCGATATCGAGCAGTTGCGCCTTCGCCTCGGGGCTGACGAACGAGATGGCGTAGCCGGTCTCGCCGGCGCGGCCTGTGCGGCCGATGCGGTGCACGTAGTCCTCGGGGCTCTCGGGCAGATCGTAATTCACCACGTACTCGATGTTCGACACGTCGATTCCGCGGGCCAGCACGTCGGTGGCAACGAGGACGTCGATGGCACCTTTGCTGAAGCCCTCGAGCGCCCGCTTGCGCTGCACCTGCGTCTTATCGGAATGGATGGAGTCCGCGCGGAAGCCTGCACGCTTCAGCTGGCCGGTGCATATCTCGGCGCGCGTCTTCGTGTCGGTGAACACGATGACGCGCTTGCTGCCGCGCTGCTGGAGCACGAGGCGCAGCAGCTCGGGCTTCTTCATCGGGCCGACGGGGATCATGAACTGGTCGATGGTGTCGGCGGTCTCGCCTTTGTGGGACACCTCGACGAACGCGGGATCCTTCAAGATGGAGGACACGCTCTGCATGACCTTGCGGTCGAGCGTTGCCGAGAACAGCAGCGTCTGGCGCGAAGAGGGCGTGGCGGCCACGACCTTCTTCATGGTAGGCCAGAAACCCATGTCCAGCATGCGGTCGGCCTCGTCCAGCACGAGCACCTCCACGTCGCGCAGCTTGACGACGCCGCGTTCCATGAGGTCGTACAGCCTGCCGGGCGTGGCCACGAGGACGTCGATGCCGCGGTCGAGCTTCGCGATCTGCCCCTTGTACTTCGTGCCGCCCATCACGGTGAGCATGCGGCGGTTCGACGCTTTCGCCAGCTGCGTGCAAGCGGCGTCGATTTGCTGGGCCAGCTCGCGCGTGGGGCTCACGACGAGCGCCCGCGGCGATCCCGGGCGCTTGGCGCGGCCGATGCGCTCGAACAGGGGCAGCGCGAACGCGGCCGTCTTGCCGGTGCCGGTGGTCGCGGCGGCCACGACATCGCGACCTTCGAGGACCAACGGGATCGCTTGCTCCTGCACGGGGGTGGGGGCGGTGAAGCCCATCCGCTCGACGGCGGAAAGGGTCGTCTCGGACAGGCCGAGGTCTTGAAACGTCGAACTCAAAGCGTATCTCCAAGCATCATTGCGGGATTCGCGCGACGCGCCGCGCCGGCGGCTCGCATCGCGTGCGGCGCGGATGTGGGTGCGCACCGATCACCTGCGTCTATGATAGCCTATCATGCGCGTTTGCGGGAGGTTCCGCGCGAATACCCCGTAACCCGAGGCATTGCCGACGCGACGGGCAGGGG
>NZ_DBFEGU010000367.1:0-1714 GCF_048329335.1 Eggerthella sp.
CCATGAGGTAGAGGTTCGGGCCGACTTCCTCGTTGGCGAGGATGCGGGCCCGCTCGTTGACGAGTGCCACATTCGTCCTTTCACTTTTCGCCGCCGCCCACGAGGAGGGCGCGACGCGCGTTCGCGGGAGGCTGCCACCCGCGGCCCACCGGCCCGATGAGCTCGGCGCCGGAGAGGTGCTCGGCTCGCTCGGGCTCGATGCGCGTCATATGGTCGGTGCCGAAGCCCACCGATTGGTAGAGCACCTCGAGCGTGCCGGCCGCCGCATCGCGCGCGTACACCGAGAACGGGCGGCGCAGGATGTGCGCCTCCATGCTCGGCACCTTCATGTGCACGAACTGCCCCGGCTCGATGCTCGCCGCGATATGCGAGGCCGCGAGTTCCATGAGGTAGAGGTTCGGGCCGACTTCCTCGTTGGCGAGGATGCGGGCCCGCTCGTTGACGAGTGCCACATTCGTCCTTTCACTTTTCGCCGCCGCCCGTGCGAGCGCGGCGCGCGTTTTCGTCTCTCGGCCGACGATTGTATCATCTGCGCGCGCTTCATGCGGCTGACAAGCCAAAATGCAGGGAATGTGCACGCCGGGACGACGGAGGGAGCGAACGGCGGGACCTACCGCCTGCGTCGCACGGGAGCACAGGCGTGGCGAGGCCGCGCGAATCGGCGCTCCCCGTACCGGCGGAACGCGAACGACACGAGCAGCTGCGCCGCGACGGCCGCGAGCGCGCCCACGAGAAGGCCGGTCAGCACGTCGGTGGGATAGTGCGCGACGAGATAGCAGCGGGCAGCGCCCATGACCAGCATGACGATCGAGCCGCCCAGCACTGTCTTCCAATTCCGATACGCCAGCATGAGCGCCGCCATCGCCGCCGAGGCCGCGGTCATGTGTCCGGAGGGGAACGAGAACCCGTCCTCGAACGCGGCGCCGGCGAAGCGCCACCAGTCGAGGAAGAGCGCGGACGACTCGAACGGCCGCGGCCGCGTGACGAAGTCCTTGAGCACGATGTTCGTGGCGAGCGCGCCCAGGCAGATGGCGACGAACATGACCGTCCCGGCACGTCGCGTGCGTTTGAACACCATAAGCACGAAGGCCAGCGCGAAGAAGCATGCGCCCTTCTCGCCTACGAAGCTCACCGCCTCGAACAGGGGCGTGAGCGCGAAGCCCCCGCATTCTGCGAGCGCATGCAGCGCCCCCCAAGATCGTCGCATCGAACGCGGCGAACGCGTCGTTCAGCCACGCGGCCATCAGGGTTGTTTCCATCGAACCGTCCTTTCGCCTCACGGATGCTGCGGATCCCTTGCGGGTCCGAACCTCAATGAAACGACGCGCGCCTCCCGGCGGCAAGCCACGATGCGTCGCACGGGCGACACGGTGCGTGACCTCCGCAGCCGACCAGGGGTTACGAGCGCAGAATACGGTAGCCGACGACGACCTTCGCCAGGAGCAGCGCGAACATGAGCGTTGTGGCGTAGGGCTGCATGGTGGAGGCGAACAGGACGACGGCCAGCGCCTGCACCGCGAACCCAACGAGGGCGACGATGCGGGCCGCGCGGCGCGAGCCCGCAGCTGCCAGCAAGATCTCCACCGCACCCACGAACATGAGCGAGACGACGGCCGCCGCCATGACGGCGAACGACGCGCCGAAATCCACGGACGCGCCGTAGTCGGCCAGGTTCGCCATGCGCACGAACGAGCCGTCGTCCACGCCGTATAGC
>NZ_DBFEGU010000368.1:0-2045 GCF_048329335.1 Eggerthella sp.
GACGACGCGGCGCTCGGGCAGCTGGCCCGTATGCACGACATCGCGTTCGGGCACGAGCCGGGCGACCCGGCCCCCAAAAGCGTGTCCATCGGCGGCGAGGACGTCACGCGCGCCATCCGCACGGCCGAGATCGACCGCGCCGTGAGCCCCGTGTCGGCCGCGCCCTCCGTGCGCGCGGCGCTCGTTGAGCAGCAGCAGCGCATCGGCCGCGCGGGCGACTACGTGGTGGAGGGCCGCGACATCGGCACCACCGTGTTCCCCGAGGCTCCGGTGAAGGTGTTCCTCACCGCATCGGCTGAGGAGCGCGCGCATCGCCGCGTGCGCCAGAACGTCGACCGCGGCGTGGGCTCCGTCGACTACGACGAGGTGCTCACCGACATCCGCCGTCGCGACGATCAGGACTCCTCGCGCGCCACCTCGCCTTTGCGCCCGGCCGACGATGCCGTGCGCCTGGATTCCACCGGCCGCTACATCGAAGAGGTCATCGAGGACATTTGCTCCCTTGCTCTACGAGCAAGGGAAAGAGCCGACGCTGCGGCTTCCACCAGCACCCGATCCGCGGCCGCTGGTGGAAGCTTGCGTACCGAAGTACGCGGCGCTTCCGCCAGCGATTCCAGCTCGGGCACCGCGGAAACCCTCGCTGACCTTGCGAACGACCAGGAGGGTTCCTGTCGATGAGCCTGTTCCTCCCGTACGAGAAGATGTGGGACATGCCGCTGGGCGGCACGTCCGATGAGAAGCGGGTGCCGCACTGGGCCGGCAACCTCATCTGGGGCTTCTTGGCTTTCGTGTTCAAGATCTGCTTCCGCTACCGGGTCGACCACCGCGAGAGTTTGCGCGGCTTCAAGGACAAGACCGGCGTGGTGGTCGTCGGCAACCATACGTCGTTCCTCGACGTGGCGTTTATGTACCTGGCCGGACGGCCCTCGCAGTGGGTGCGCTTCCTCGGGCGCGAGAACCTGTTCGGCAACGCGCACGGCCTGGTGGGCCAGGTGCTGTCGCGCGTGGGCGCGTTTCCCATCAAGCGCGACGCGGCCGACCGCACCGCCATCAAGCGCGCCACGCGCATGCTGAAGAGCAACGAGATCGTGGGGATCATGCCCGAGGGAACCCGTCGCGGCAAAAGCGATCGCACGCCTGAGCTGCACTCGGGAGCCGCGTTCATCGCGAAGATGGGGCACGCGCCCATCCTTCCCATGACCGTGCGCAACGCCGAGCACGTGAAGCACAAGGGCGAGCGCTTCCGTTTCCCGAAGATCACCATCGAGTACGGCGACCCCGTCCTCGTCGAGGACTTCGACTTCCTGCCGAAGGAAGACCGCTTGGACGGCTGCTCGTGGTACGCCATGCGCGAGTGCTTCGCGCTGTCGCTGAACGTGCCGCGCGAGCAGGTGGACATGCCGGCGCTGTTCCCCGGCGGCAAGGACTTCACAGCCGTGTTCTCCGAGCACCCCGTCCCGCATCATACGACGGCCGAGGTCGTCGCCGGCATCGAGGCCAAGGCAGTCGCGAAGGCGACGAAGGCGGCGAAGGTTCAGGAGGTCGCATGAGAGTGGTGAAGGCAAGCTACGCCGGGGCGTGCTACGGCGTGCAGCGCGCGCTCGACATGGCCGTCGAGGCCAGCGCCAGCGGCGAGGGCGCATCCACGTTGGGCCCGCTCATCCACAATCCGCAGGTGGTGGCCGAACTGGCGGCGCGCGGCATCCGCGCGGTCGACGGCCCCGAGAACGTCGAGCGCGGCTCGGTGATCATCCGCAGTCACGGCGTGACCCCCGCGGTGCGCCGCGCGGTGGAAGAACGCGAGCTGCCCCTCATCGACGCCACGTGCCCGCACGTCGCCCGCGCACAGAAGGCCGCCGCCGATCTCGCACGCCGCTGCGGCTGCGTCGTGGTGGTGGGGGAGGAGGGCCATCCCGAGGTGGAAGGCCTTGTGGCCTACGCGCGCGAAGCGGGGGGCGAGGTGTTCGTGGTCGCCGCCCCGGGCGACCTGCCTGCGAGCATCGAGGCGCCGGTGGGCATCGTCGTGCAGACGACGCAAACCCGCG
>NZ_DBFEGU010000369.1:0-19739 GCF_048329335.1 Eggerthella sp.
ACGCGTGGGCTCGGGATTGAGCGAAGCGACCTCGCGCGAGCTGCTGGCCGCGTTCGAAGGCCTCGAGCGACCGGACGCGCCTTTCGCCGACGCGCCGAAGCCGCGCCCGGGCGAGCGCGTCGTATGGCTGGACCCCCAAACGATCGTGCAGGTGAAATTCGCCGAATGGACCGAGGACGGCCTGCTGCGACACCCCAGCTACCAGGGCATCCGCACCGACAAAGACCCGCGCGACGTGCAACGGGAACCCGCATCGGAACCTGACGAGCAAACCCCCGACCGATTGGAGCGCCCCATGAATTCCGACAACGAGAAGAACGGCGAGCTGCGCATCGACGGCGTTCGCATCACGAACCCCGGCAAGCTGTTGTTCGAAGACCCACCCATCACGAAGGAGGACGTGGTGCGCTACTACGCCAGCATGGCCGACCGCATGCTGCCCTACGCGTCCGGCCGCATCCTCAGCATCGTGCGATGCCCGCGCGGCGCGGATTCGGCCTGCTTCTTCAAGAAGCATCCCGGGCCTTCCACCCCGGGCGTGCGCACCGTGGACATCCCCACGAGCAGCGGCGACGAGGAGCCGTACTTCTACGTGGAGGATGCCGTCGGGCTCGTGTCGGAAGCGCAGATGGACACGTTGGAGTTCCATCTCTGGGGCAGCCGGGTGGACACGCTCGAACAGCCCGACATGATGGTATTCGACCTCGACCCCGACAAGGGGCTCGGCCTCGAGCAGGTGCGGCGCGGCGTGCGAGACCTGAAGGGCATCCTCGACGAGCTGGGGCTGAAGTCGTTTCTCAAGACGAGCGGCGGCAAGGGCTACCATGTGGTGCTACCGTTTCAGCCGGCAGCTTCCTGGGACGCGTTCCACGACTTCGCGCGGCGCATCGCCCAGGTGATGGCCGAGAAGTGGCCCGACCGCTACACGAGCAACGTGCGCCTGGCGAAGCGCACCGGCAAGGTGTTCATCGACTGGATGCGCAACGGGCGCGGCGCCACGAGCATCGCCCCGTACTCCCTGCGCGCCCGCAGCGGCGCGCGCGTGTCGATGCCGCTCAGCTGGGAAGAGCTGGACGAGGCGGCGCCCGACGCCTTCACGATGGACGACGCGCTCGCGCGCATCGAGGGCGACGACCCGTGGGACGGCTACTTCGACGTCGACCAGGCGCTCGAGTAGCGAGGGGCTACACGCGCAGCGAGCCGCTGGAAAAGCCGTTATCGAACGGGCACCAAGCTACATCGACCCGAGGCTCCATTCGAGGCTGCCGAGTACCCATGCGATGCCTTACCGAACCCGTCTGCGTTTTCCATCCATTCTCATCAGTCAAGCGAAGTTCTTCTAAGTGCCCTTATTTGTTCTAGAGTGTAAGGTTTCCCCGCTTTTCTATGCACCATTTTGTGACAGTTGGGACATAGCGGGACAAGATCCTTAATCGGATCTATCTCGCGTTCCCCTTTCGATAGGCTCAATGGTTCGAGATGATGCACCTCGATTACTCCCGAGAATTCTTCCCCGAACTCCTTGCCAAAGTCTATGCCACAAATTGAGCATTTGCATCCATAGTGTCGCAAGCACGCTCTTCGCGCTTGCGGTGATCTTTCGTAAGCTACGGATCTCCTCTCCACCATCCTCCCTTCGCGATGGCGAACCCCTTTGTCGTAGTCTTCGATCTCATCCTCGATGCGTTCGACCTGCCTCTTTTTGGAGACATTCCTACCGCATGCGCTGCCACTAACCTTCGCCTCCCGCAAGATTGCACGCACGCCCATTTCAGCCGCCACTGCCTCAAAACGAGAAACATCATCGACGCCCGCTCGAAGGTAATAACATGGACGATAAGAATCGAGATAGTACAGCAAATTGCAGAGCGCTAATTCCACAAATCTCGAAGCATTTAGTCTGGAAGTCGCATTTACAAGCCCTTTCGAATAGAACCCCTTTGGAAACAACCATTTCGAGCTGTGATACCAAGGCAAAGAGTAGCTCAACCGGTCCGACTCGCTCCTATGGCACTCTTCTATTTTTTGAAGAAACCGGTAGTTCCATCCTCGCCAATGCTCGGGCAGCTTGCCCAAAAACTGCTCCGCAGTGGCGATCAGCGCAATAGAAGCGAATGCTTTTTCGTCTAGATTGTTCTCCATAAGCAAATTCAAAGTTTCCAAAGAAGCCTTGGGTGCTTGCGCAACATGGGCAGTATATTTCCCAAAGCTATAACTGATCGTACGCTTTTTGGGTTTTACGGGTTCTGCCAATTTGGCCACAGGAAGCCAATCGAAGCCCTGACAAGGCTCTACCCCCTCCTCCGCAAACGACTCCAAAATGACAATCTCTTTGAATGAAAGATCTGCTCCCTTTTCATAAGACGACTCATTCCAAAGATCGATCAAATTCGACCAAGATAGTTCGAAAGATGACGACTGCTGCATTCTTGGCTCCTTTTCCTCTCCGTGAAGTATTATAAAGACAGTCAGAGACAATGTTTCGTTTGAGAGGGTAACCATGTACTATGTCGCGCTGTTTGAGCACACCGAATATGGCAATGCTTTATCCGACGAAAAAGAAGCTCGCGATGATGGAGTTGCCATCTTTCAAGCAATCGTCAAGGCGAAAGACATAGATACTGCCGAGAAGAAGTTTCGGGAAATGCTGTTGCAGCTGCGCAATAACTCCGATATCTTTTACGATGTCGATGAGATATTCCTTCACTCAATCGCCGAGATAGGCTCCTTCCCTAACCATGCGATCCCTCTTCAATGGATAAGCTTTCGCCTTTTCGGGAGCAATCATGCTTCATTATCTACCATCTTGAGCGACGAAAATAATTCATGTATCAATTATTACGACTTCGAAAGCGACGAAGATGACGATCAGCCTGATTTAGTAAAGCCCTTTATTGATTTCGAGAAAGAAAGACGACCCAACGACCCTTTGTACAAAAGCTTATTGCGACGAAAAAACCGCGGTGAGGAACTAAGCCTAGCCGACCTTTCCGACGGTGACCTTTACACGCTTTTCGTCATCGAAGATCATCTCAATAGCGAGATCGCTTCCTTGTTCAATGCAAATCCATCCACCGTAGCATCAAGACGAAAAAGAATCGGTGCAACCATGGACGAGGCTGTAGAACACAAAATGCTGAACGATCCCGATTTTATTGAATACGCCACGAAGCTAATAGAAAACATAAACGAATAGCACTGAAGGCGATACAGACGGGCATTCGCCGAAGATTGCGGATTACCCCCCCCCCGAGGCACTTAAGGTGGCAGGATTCCAACCACCTTAATACGTCTTTCGCCCTCGACATGATTGATTGATAGTGAATTTTATAAAACTTGTAGAATTTACTACCACATGCTACCATCAACCATATGGAAGACTTCGTCAACATACTCGAACGAGCCTTCGGCTCGGGCCGCCCTATCCTCCTCGACGAGATACGGGGAGCATTCCCCGGCATGTCCGAGGCAACGCTCTACCGCCGCCTCCGCAACGCCGTGGCCTCTTCGAGGCTGGCAAAGCCCCGCAAGGGCGTCTATTACATCCCCATTGAAACGCGATTCGGCCCGTCTACGCTTAGCGATGCGAAGATACTCGAAAAGAAGTACCTGACGGACGGCTGCGAAGTATACGGCTATGTCACCGGTCTGGCCCTCGAAAACCAGATCGGCATCTCGAACCAGGTTCCCGGCACGCTCGAGATCGTCACCAACCGCGAGTCCACCCGATCGCGCAGGATCGAGCCGTACGGAGGCTACCGCGAGATCACCCTGCGCCGTCCCAAGATCCCCGTGAACGCTGGCAACGTCGAGGCGCTGCAGCTGCTCGACATCTTGACCTACGCGCCCGTCAACCGTCTCGCCCCAGACGAGCTCGCACGGCTCAAGGAGTTCGCCTCGAAGGTGGACAGGCAAAAGGTGGTAGAATGCGCGAAACGCTATCCGGGTAAAACAGCCTTGAGGCTCCTCGAAAGCGAGGCGAACGGTGTACTTGCATGAAAACCAGAAAGAATGGGACGAGCTCGTCGCAAGAGCCGCGAAGCGCTACGCTCTCGCTGAAGCGTTCGTCATCAAGGACTACTTCATATTCTTGGCGCTGAAACTCATCACGCAAGAGTATCCGGAGATCGTGTTCAAAGGAGGCACCTGCCTCTCGAAATGCCACAACGCCATCGCGCGGTTCTCGGAAGACGTCGACCTCGGCCTGGAGGTCGAGCACGCGACCGAAGGGCAGCGCAAGCGCATGAAGCTCGCGGTCACGCGCGCTGCAGAAAAGATGGGGCTCGCCGTCTCCAACCTTGACGAAACCCGAAGCCGGCGCGAGTTCAACAAGTACCTCGTACCGCTTCCAACGATCGCTGGCGGATTCGGCAACGACGCTCTGATAATCGAGACGGCGGTCATGACCCCGGCATCCCCGGCGGTCACAAAGGCCGTCGACAGCTACCTGTACCGCCTTTGTATTGACGAAGGCTTTCACGATGTCGTCTCAGAGTACGGACTCGAACCGTTCGAGCTCTTGGCGAACTCCATCGAACGAACCTTCGTCGATAAAATATTCGCACTGTGCGACTACTACCTGGCAGGCCCGATCCCGCCTCGGCAATCGAGGCATATCTACGACCTCAACAAGCTCTCATCCGTCGTGTCCTTCGACGAAACCCTCGCTGTCCTTTTCGATAAGGTGCGCCTGCAGCGCAAGAGTTCGCATGGATGCTTCTCCGCACAAGACGACGTGGATATCCCGTCCGTCCTGGAAGCAATGATAAAAGAAGATGCGTACCGCGACGATTACGAGAACGTAACCGCGCACTTGCTATTCGAAGCCGTACCCTATGAGGCGGCAGCAAGATCTATTCTGTTGATCGCTGAGTTCGCACGTACTATCAGCGTACATTGAGCAACCCAATAATGTAGCCAGAAACGCTTGCGAGATCGACCCGTCACCTTATGCAGCAAATCGATTCCCAGAATCCAACGTTGAGCCGACACATAACCCGCCAGGATCGGTGCAGCGGTATGCCGATATTGGCTTAGCAGCGGATCTTGGAATAAAAGAAAGATGGTCGGGATGACAGGATTCGAACCTGCGACATCCTGCTCCCAAAGCAGGCGCGCTACCAAACTGCGCCACATCCCGACGCAAAACAGCACAAGCCAGTATACCAGAAGTCTCGCGAACGCGAAGCAGGGCGAAAGGCTACTTCTCCAGCTTCGCGCGCAGCTCACGGAGGGCGTTGCCGCGATGGGACACGGCGTTCTTCTCCTCGGGCAAAGCCTCGGCCAGGGTGCGGCCGTCTTCGAACACGTCGGGAAGGAATAGCGGGTCGTACCCGAAGCCGTGATCGCCGCGCTCCTCGCGGCCGATGCGTCCCTCTATCGTGCCGCGCGCGACCGTCTCGGCGCCGTCTTCGTCGATGAACACGAGCGTGCACACGAAGCGACCCGTGCGCTTCTCGTCGGGTACGTCGGCCAATTCAGCAAGCAGCTTGGCGTTGTTCGCCGCGTCGTCGCACGGCTCGCCCGCGTAGCGCGCCGAGTGCACGCCGGGCGCACCGTCCAGCGCGTCCACGGCAAGCCCCGAGTCGTCCGCGAGCACGGCCAAGCCGCCGCTGGCCGCACGAGCGGCCTGCGCCTTGATGCGCGCGTTGCCTTCGAACGTATCGGCGTCCTCGGCCGGGTCGGAGTCCAGCCCCAGCTGGCGCAGCGTGCGGAACTCCCAACCGGGAAACGCAAGCGCCGTGGCTATCTCCTCAGCCTTGTGCGCGTTGTTGCTGGCGATGACGATAGTCTTCATACGGTGAAGCTCCTTCTCCTTGAACGGTTGCGTTACGAGGGGAACGCGACGCGTCCGACCCGGTCGATGTCGGTGCGGAACACGCGCGCGCCGAAGCTGCGGAATTCCTCCACGTCCTCCCCCGTCGTGTAGAAGTCGTAGCTCGGCTCGTGATCTTCCGAGGCCAGCGCGCCGCGGCGCGAAAGGATATGCGCCACGTCGTGAGCCGCCTCCTGCGCCGACGAGATCAGCGTGACCTCGCGTCCCACCACGCCGCCGATAAGCGCCTTGAGCAGCGGGAAGTGCGTGCACCCCAGCACGAGCGTGTCGATGTCGCAGCGGCGCAGCGGCTCAAGGTACTCGCGGGCGATCTCCTGGAACGCGGGACGGATGTACACGGTGGACACGAGGGAGGTGAAATCCTCGATGGGGCCCTCGGCCATGCGCAGGCCCTGCTCGGCTATCTCCACGAAACGCGGCGTGGCCGTGGAGAACACGGTAATGCCGGCGTCGAGGTGGCGGATTGCCTTGGTGTAGGCGTCCGACTCCACCGTGGCCTTCGTGGCGATCACGCCCACGCGGCGGTTCTTCGTGGCATGGGCCGCGGCGCGGGCGCCCGGCTCCACCACGCCGATGACCGGCACGGGAAACGTCCGCTGCGCATGCGCCAGGCCGGCCGCCGTGGCCGTGTTGCACGCGATGACGACGAGCTTCACCCCGCGCTCGACCAGCCACGCGCCGATCTGCTGCACGAAGCCGTCGACCTCGTCCAAGCTGCGCGGCCCGTAGGGGCAGCGTGCCGAATCTCCCAGGTAGACGATGGATTCGCGCGGCAGCTCCTTGGCGATCTCGCGCGCCACGGTAAGGCCGCCGAACCCCGAGTCGAACACGCCGATGGGCGCGTTGTCGAAGCGCGGCGCATCCGCGCCTTCGAGCGGCTCTATCGTTGTCTCGTTGGTATCCATCGCCCCAGTATACCGCAGGGTTCGTTCGTTGTTTGCAATCGATACCGGCCGGTCATAGTTTCTGCTAACCTGGTTCACGAGCGAAAGAAGCAAGACGAGAAACGAGGCGAGGCTCATGAAAGTTCTGCTGGTCAACGGGAGTCCGAACGAGAAGCGCTGCACCTACACCGCGCTGTCCGAAGTAGCCGGCGCGCTGGAAGCGCAAGGCGTCGACACCGAGATCGCCTGGATCGGGCGCGACCCCGTTCGCGGCTGCCTGGGCTGCGGCGGTTGCTCCAAGCGCGGCGACAACCGCTGCATCTTCGACGACGACGTGGCGAACGGGCTCATCGAGAAGGCAGTGGAAGCCGACGGCCTCGTCGTCGGCACGCCGGTGTTCTACGCGGGAGCGAACGGCGCCCTGCTGGCCGTGCTCGACCGCCTGTTCTACGCCGCCTCGGCACGGCTGCGCTTCAAGCCCGCTGCCGCCGTCGCCTCCGCGCGCCGCGCCGGCACTACGCCCGCCATCGACCAGATCAACAAGTATTTCCAGATCAACTGCATGCCGGTGGTATCGTCCAACTACTGGCCCATGGTGCACGGCCGAAGCGTCGAAGACGTACGGCAGGATGCCGAGGGTCTGCAGATCATGCGCGTGCTGGGCACGAACATGGCCTGGATGTTGCAGGCGACGTCCGCTGTGCCTGCGCCGAACGTCGAGCAGAAGATCATGACGAGCTTCATCCGCTAGCGCGAACGCGAGAAAGCCATGTCCAAAGAACACGACCGCAAGACGAACGCCATGCGCGTGCTCGATGCGGCGGGAACGCCGTACGAAGCGCGCTTCTTCGACTGCCCCGAGGCCGTCTCGGGCGTGGAAGTGGCGCGCATACTGGAACTCGATCCGGACACCGTGTTCAAGACGCTGGTCACGCGCGGCAAATCGGGCGAGCATTACGTGTTCATGATCCCCGTAGCCTGCGAGCTGGATCTCAAGAAGGCGGCAAACGTCGTGAACGAAAAAGCCGTGGCGATGATCCGCTCGCGCGAGCTGCTGCCCTTGACCGGCTACGTACACGGGGGCTGCTCGCCTCTCGGCATGAAAAAGGCCTTCCCCACCGCCATCGACGAGACATGCCAGCTGCATGAGCGCATCGCATTCTCGGGCGGCCGCATCGGATGCCAGATCGAGATGACGCCTGACGACCTGGCGCGCGCGGTGCCCCTCGCCGTGGCCGATCTCACCGTGGTGTGAAAACGCCTGAACGCTAATCATTCCTATTCGCGACGAAAAACGGGCCCGCTCGATGCGGGCCCGTTGCGTAGGATCGGAGCGCTGCTTTACCAGTGCGACACAACCGTGTCGCCCGACGACAGCATGCCGTAGAGCTCGGCTGCCTTCGACGGCGGCAGGTTCACGCAGCCATGGCTGCCTACGCCGTCGGCGTACAGCGTTCCGCCAAACGCAGGCTGCCAATCGGCGTCGTGGAACCCAATGTAGTTGCCAACGAACGGCATCCAGTACTGCACCTCGGTCTCGTAGATCTTCTCGTTGCCGTTGTAGCCGATTAACTTCGACGGACTCTGCTTGGCGTTCACCATGTAGACGCCCGTCGGCGTGTCGTGCTCGCCGTCAGGCTTGCCGGTGATGATGTCGGACTCCCAGATAACGGCACCCGACGCGTCGTACAAGCGCGCATGCTGCTCGGACAGGTCGACGTCCATGTAACGAGCGCCCCAATCCCGGCTGCCCGCGCCGTTGTACGCGTCGCCCGTCTGCGTGCACGGGATGTCCACCGTGTTCGCGGCGCCGTTCGCCACGCCGTCCTTCACCAAGGCGAGCAGGGCGTCCTTGTCCACTTCCCACCCGTACGTGCCGCCGGCCACCGTGACCACCTTGCCGTCAGACCGTGTGTAGGTGCGCTGCGTGCCGACGGTGTTGCAGGCGGCCGCCAGCTCGTCGACCCAAGCCGTCAGCGCGCCTTCATCGAGCGTGACCGCCAGCTCGTCGTCGAGCGAAACCCATTGGGAGATCAGGCTCGCGTCCACGGTTCCGGCGACTGTACCGGCCATGAGCAGCTCAAGATCGGCTTTGATCATGGTGTTCGCCGAGTCAGCTGCAGAAGTGAGCTTCGGATCGGTGGACAGCACCGTCGGCTTCAGCAGCTGTTCGGAAGTGAGCTTCACGTGCGGATCGAGATCGGCCACCGCTTCATCGGCGGCTTTGATCACCGCGTCGGCATCGAGCGCCGTGCCCACGGCTTCGGGCTTGATGACGAAGGAGGCCTGCGCATCGTCGAAGCCGATCGTCGCGTTCACAGGCTGCGCAGCTCCTTCGTTGAACGCTGCGACCGCAGAACGGATTACGTCTTCCAGACCGGTGCCGTTGTACGTGGCCACGAGCTTGGCCGTCTCGTCGTGGTCTTTCTGCAGTTCGAACGGCCATGCCCACGGGTTCATGTCGGAAAGCATGTCGCGTACTACCTTGCCCTCGTCGATGGACAGGCCCGCATCGCTGGCCGTGAGCTTGAGCGAGAATCCCTGGCCGTCGATGGACAAGGCATAGTCCTTGATGGAATCGACCAGCACTTTCTCGGCATCTCCCGCGCTCATGAGCGACACGTTGATGTCGCCGATGTTCGAATTCGGCATGAAGCGGTCGGTGAAGTACAACGCTACGCCCGCATACGCGATCAGAAGCAGTGCAATGATCGCGCCGAACGTTATGCCGAGGATCTTCAAGGGCTTGCGCTTGCGCTCGACGGCGAACGCCTGAGCCGTATCGACCGGGCGCATGGGATCGAGCGGCTTGAACACCTGGTCGGTTGCATAGCGCATCGGAGGCTCCTGCCCCGAGGCGGGTCGCGACGGCGAAGCGGTCGGCGGCATGGCGGCCGTAGGCTGCACGGGAGGGACGACGGGTTTCGGTCGCGTTTGCGGAAGAGGCCCGCTGCTCGCGCCATCGTTGCGATGAGCGCCGGCGGCGTGACGACCGCGCGACGGCTTGTCAGACTTGTTTTCGCTCATAATCACTCTCAAACGTCTCGGTCTTCCGTCCATTGTAGCAAGTCGGGGGTAATTCTCCTGTAACAAAACGGTTCGCTTTCCGACCGGGCTGCGATTGTCACAATTTCGACATGGGGCGTGCACGAGGCGTCCGCAAGCTCCACCGCGATGCCGCAGCCATCGCTTCGTTCACGGCCTCACGATCATCCTTGACAAACGCCGGCCTGCGGATAGAATAGATGTTCGCGGCAAAGCCGCGGGAACATTGACAAGGTGGGCCTTCGACCCCGCACTTCTTCTGGGGGCGACTGGTTTCGACATGGTACGTTTGAAATGAGGAGCAGGTCGTGGTCTCCTCGCCACGTTAAACAGGGGTACCGTCAATTTAATTGGCAAGAACAACACTCAGAGCGCTCCGGCGCTCGCCATGGCTGCTTAATAGCGCCTGGCTGTCGGCCTTGGGACTTCCCCGCCCCTCGGTCCGGCATCAACCTAGGGGAATGCGCTTGAGCACGTAGCCGGTATGGCTCAGGCAAAGATCGAACCGGCTAGGGTGCGTCTCGCTTGTCCGCGGGCCGGCCGCATCCGAATCCCGACCACGGACTAAGCTTGTAGAGCCTCATGGAGAAGGTAGTATGGACCGGAGTTCGATTCTCCGCGCCTCCACCACTGACGACAGGAGCCCCGTCGGCGCGCAGCCGGCGGGGCTCCTTTGCGTTTCCTAGGCTGCGTCAGGCTACTTCTTCAAAAAAGACGTGAAGTCGAGCGCGCTCTTGATGTCGTCGAAGGCGCCCTTGAGCTCGGCCGCCACGGCGATGCCGTCCTTGTAGATGGCGTTCATATCGTTCGTGGCCTCGGCCACACCTTCCTTCGTGATGCCCAGATCGTAGGGGTTGTCCTCTTCTTCGGCTTCTTCCTCGTCCTCTTCGACGTAGTAGTACTCCGCCTCTTCGCCGTCCTCCATGAGCACGAAGCCGATGACGTCGCCGTCCTCGTCCTCGATGTAGCGCACGATGTCGTCATCGTCGAGCTCGAGCTCCACCAGTTCGTAGCCGTCGTCCTCGGCGCTCGGCTCGATGATGACCACGTCCTGCACGTCGTCGTCTTGGCCGTCCTCCAGCTCTTCGAGGGCGTTCGCCTCGTCGACCTCAGGCACGGAGCCGGCGGTCGCGTCGCCGTCCTCGTTCAGCGCATCGGCATCGTAGCTGTCGAGCGAGCCGTTCTCGTAGAGCTGCGCCTCCTCGTCGGCCTCGTCGCCGTCGACGATATGGAAGCCCTCCTCGGACAGGTCGATGCCCGCCGCCTGCGACGCGACGGCCGCCAGGCCCCCGTCCTCGCCGTCGAGCGACGTCTCGCCCTCTCCGTCGGGGCCTTCCTCGGCGAAGAAGCCCTCGTAGGCTTCCTCGAGGTCGGTCTCGTCGTCGGAAGGATCGAACTCCTCGTCGTTTTGGAACTCTTCGACGTCCTCGAGTTCGGTCTCCTGGTCGATCTGCTCGGCTTCCGTCTCGGCGCCGTCCTCGATGGTTTCCAGTTCCTCGTCCAAGCCCATGATGGCCTCCTTCGCGTGGTTCGCACGTCGGCGCAAAGCGCGGCGTGGTTCGTCGTTGCAGCTTAGTAGCGGCTGCGTTCCTTCAGCGCGCGCTCCACCTCGCGGCGGGAATCGCGCGCCGCCATGGTAGCGCGCTTGTCGTAGAGCTTCTTGCCGCGCGCCACGGCCAGCTCCACCTTCACGAGCGAGTTGTCCTTGAAGTACATCTTCACGGGCACGAGCGCCATGCCCTTCTCCTTGACCTGCTCCTGCAGCTGGCGGATCTGCTTCTTGTGCAGCAGCAGCTTGCGCTTGCGGTCGGGATCGGGATTGGCGATGTTGCCGTTGAGGTACGGCGGGATGTGCACGTTGTGCAGCCACACCTCGCCGTCTCGGATGAGTGCGAAGCAGTCGGTGAGCTGGCAGTGGTTGTCGCGCAGCGAGCGCACCTCGGTGCCCGTCAGCTCGATGCCCGCCTCCAGCGTCTCGAGGATCTCGTACTCGTGGAACGCCTTCTTGTTCTTGGCGATGGTCTTCTCTTCGCGTTTCACGGCCGTACCTACTCCACGCCCGTCTCGTCGAACTGCATCTGCGCAGCGGACTCGGCGCCAGCGCCGTCGCCCTCGGTCACCGCGTCGCCCATGCCCGGCACGAAGCAGGCGTCCTCGTCCAGGTCGCGCGCGAAACGGGCGAGCAGCTTCACCGTTGCGTCGAGGTCGTCGAGGCTGACCACCTCGGTGGGCGTATGCATGTAGCGCAGGGGCACCGACACGAGGCCGGTGGGGACGCCTCCGCGGGAGATCTGGATGGAACGGGCGTCGGTGCCGGTGACGCCGGGCTCGGCCTCGATCTGGTACGGCAGACCCTCGGCCTCGGCCGCCGCCACGAGGCGCTCGAACACAGCCGGGTTGATGTTGGGGCCGCGCGCGATAACGGGACCCTCGCCGCAGACGATCTTTCCGTACTTCGTCTTGTCGATGCCGGGATAGTCGGTGGCGTGCGTCACGTCGAACGCGATGGCCACATCGGGGTCTAGGCCGTACGCGGACGTAATGGCGCCACGCGTGCCGATCTCCTCCTGAACGGTGGCGGCCACGATGAAGTCGCCGGGCGCGCGGCCCTCCTTAGCGAGCGTCTCCAGCACGCGCACGGCGACCCACACGCCCGCCTTGTCGTCGAAGGCGCGCGAGACAGCCATGTTCTTGCCGAAGCGCTCGAAGCCCACGCCGAAGGTGATGACGTCGCCCACCATGACGAGCTTCTTCACACGCTTCGCCGGCATGCCGAGGTCGATGACCAGCTTGTCGATGGGCGTGACGTTCTTGCGCTCGTCGGGCTCGATGAGGTGGATGGGCTTGCGGCCCACCACGCCGCGCAGCGGCTCGAAGGAGTTCGACGCGTGCACGTCCACGCGCATGCCCGGGAGGATGGCCGCGTCCACGCCGCCGACGGACGACACGGACAGGAAGCCCTCGTCGGAGATGTACGTGACCATGAGGCCGATCTCGTCCATGTGGGCCGACAGCATGAGCGACGGGGCCACGCCCGTGCCCGACAGGCGGGCATGGACCGAGCCCATGACGTCGGTCTGGATCTCGTCGGCCGTGCCGGCCAGGCGCTCGCGCACCAGTTCGGCCACGGCGATCTCGGTGCCGGTGGCCGACGGGGTCTCGAGCAGTTGCTTGAGGAATTTCACCTGCTTGTTCTTCATAAATGCTCCCTGTTCTGGGCGAGGCCGCGCGCAGGCGCGGCGCGTTCGTTCGGTATGGGAACCAGTATAGCCCTTGCATCGTCCGAGCAGCCACCTCATCGCGGTGATGAAGCGAGGCCGTCACCGGAGTACCATGAAGCGTCCGGCGCCGACGGCGGGCGTTGCGGGCCTACCAGTACTCTTTCTTCTTCGCGCGCTTGCGCTCGGGCTTCGGCGGGCGGAAGTCCAGCGCCAGTTGGCCGTCCTGCGAGGCGACGGACGCTTTCTTCCGCTCCACGCTGTCGATGGTCCACGACACGGCGTCCTTGCCGTACAGCTCCAGCATCTTGAGGCGCGCGTCGCGCAGGTTCCCCTTCGTGTTGGCGCGCGAGTCGCTTTCGAACTCGAAGAGCCCCGTGCCTCGCACGTCAGCAGCCGCGGGAGAGATGTAATGGGCGATGTAGGTCTGCATATCCTTCCTTCGACGGTCGTGGTTTTCGCACTGTTCGCATGATACCCCAAGGCGACGGCCGCCGCTGCGCAACGCGCGAGAAAAAGGCGCGTTCACGGCCGCCTGACGGCAGCGAAACAAGGGCGCAACCGCTTCGGGGAAGCGGCGGCGCCTTCCCTACAATGGCAGAAAAGACAGCAAAGGTGGACTTCCATGCCAAACACTCACAGCACCGCGGCGACCCTTCTGCGCGACACGCCGCTCCCCTTACCCCTCGCGCGCATCGACCGCCCCCGGGAAGAGAGCGCGGCAGCTCGGCGCGCGCAGCATGACGCGCGCAGCGTCGTCGCGCCCGAGGCCGGGCGGCTGATCATCGTGTCGAACCGGCTGCCCTACCGTTTCGAAGACGACGGCGAAGGCGGCTTCGAGCTCGAGCGCAGCGTGGGCGGCCTGGCCACGGGCCTGGGCCCCTTGCACGAGCAGGACGGCAACCTCTGGATCGGCTGGGCCGACGCGGATGCGGGCATGGACGACGACGAGCGCGCCCGGCTGGCCGCGGCGTTCGACGAGCGCGATTGCCGCGCGGTGTTCTTGGACGACCGCGACGCCGAAGCCTACTACGAGGGCTTCTCCAACTCGGCCATCTGGCCGCTGTTCCACGGGTTCCCCCAGTTCACCCGCTTCGACGAGGAAGAATGGGAGGCATACCGGCGCGTGAACGAACGGTTCTGCGAGGCAGCACTGGCAGAAGCGCGCCCGGGCGACACGCTGTGGATCCAGGACTACCACCTCATGCTGCTGCCGTCGATGCTGCGAGAGGCACTGCCGGATGCGTCCATCGGGTTCTTCCTGCACATCCCCTTCCCCGACTACGAGACGTTCCGCACGCTGCCGTGGCGCGACGAGATCGTCCGCGGCGTGCTGGGAGCCGACCTCATCGGCTTCCATGCCTACGACTACGTGCGCCATTTCCTGTCCAGCTGCCGGCGCGTGGCGGGCATCGAGAACACGAGCGGCACGCTCACGGTTGACGGACGCGTGGTGCAGGTGGACGCCTTCCCGCTCGGCATCGACTACGCGCGCTTCCGCGACGCCGCACGCACACCGGAAGTGCAAGCAGCAGTGGAAACGCTCGCGGCCGAGAAGGGACACGAAGGTTGCAAGGTGATGCTGTCGGTGGAACGGCTGGACTACTCGAAGGGCATTCCCGAGCGGCTGGACGCCTTCGACGCGTTCCTCGACAAGCACCCCGAGTGGAAGGGTCGCGTGGTGCTCATGCTGGTCACCGTGCCGTCGCGCGAGAACGTGGCGTCGTACCGCGCGCTCAAGAAGCGCATCGACGAGCTGGTGGGCCAGGTGAACGGCAAACACTCAACGATGGACTGGACGCCTGTGGACTACTACTACCGCTCGTTGCCGTTCGAGCAGCTGGTCAGCCTGTACGCCGCGAGCGACGTGATGCTGGTCACCCCGCTGCGCGACGGCATGAACCTCGTATGCAAGGAGTACCTGGCCTGCCACGACGGCGACGGAGGCGTGCTGGTGCTGTCGGAGATGGCCGGCGCGTCCTACGAGCTGCACGAGGCTCTGTGCGTGAACCCGTTCGACCGCGCGGGCATCGCCCGTGCCATGCAGGAGGCGCTCACCATGCCACCCGACGAGCAGCGCAAGCGCAACGCACCCATGCAACAGCGCCTGGCACGCTACACGTCGAAGAAGTGGGCGCGCGAGTTCCTCGATGCCGTGGCCGACGTGAAGCGCCGCCAGGCGGGCATGAGCGCGCATCTGCTGGGCCCCACGTCGGCCGGCCGGCTGCTGGAGGCGTACCGCCGCGCGGATCGGCGCGCGCTGCTGCTGGACTACGACGGCACGCTCATGCCCTTCTCGGACGACCCCGCGCGCGTCGCGCCCGACGAACGGCTGCTGGACGTGCTGGCGCGCCTGGGCGGCAGCGCGGACAACGACGTGGTGGTGGTGTCGGGGCGCGACCACGCCACGCTCGAGGCATGGCTGGGCCGGCTGCCCGTCGACCTCGTGGCCGAGCACGGCGTTTGGTTCGCCGCGCAAGCGGACGGAGGCACGGCGAGCGGGCGGGCATGGACGCTGCAGGAACCGCTCGACAACAGCTGGAAGGACGCCATCCGCCCCGTGCTGGCCGACTTCGTCGACCGCACGCCCGGATCGCTGCTGGAAGAGAAGGACTACTCGCTGGTGTGGCATTACCGCATGTGCAGCCAAGAGCTGGCCGAACGGCGCGTCATCGAGATCAGATGCGCACTGGGAGACGGCCTGGCCGACCGCGGCATCGCGCTCATGGACGGCAATAAGGTGATCGAGGTGAAGCCGCGCGGCGTCGACAAGGGGCACGCGGCCCACCGCTGGTTCCGCGACCCCGCCTACGGCTTCTTGCTGGCGGCCGGCGACGACCGCACCGACGAGGACGTGTTCGAAGCCGCGCCCGACGACGCGTGGACCGTCAAGATAGGCGGCGGCCCCACCCGCGCCCGCTTCGCGCTCAAGAACAGCGCCGAGATGCGCCAGCTGCTGGAAGCGATGGCCGAAGCCGAGCCGGTCCGCTAGAACGCGCAAGAGGAGCCGCGAAGCGGGCCGACGGCCGTCGTTTCCGCCTCGACGGACGCATCGTCGCCGGTCAAAAACGCGAGCACGCGGCTCAACAGCGCTTCCAGATCGTCTTCGGAAAGCGTGCGGGAGAAGCCGCTATCGACGAGGTTCTCGAAGGCGGCGGCGTTGCGATAGCGGATGCCGTCGAGGAAGAACGCCTTGCGCCGGTCGGCACGGTCGCGCAACACGACGACGGTCTGCGACGGCAGCGCCTCGTAGGCGCGCTCGTCGAGCCCGAGCTTCTTCCCGTACCAGTCGGGCACGTTGCGCACGCCCTCGTCGGCGAAGAACGCGCGGATCTCCCCGCACCCCGCCAACGGGTACGGCGGCAGGTCGTAGCCCCGATGGCGCGCGTACGCGAATATGTAGCGGGACGCATCGCCCACCTGGGCGCGGTCGCCCAGCACGAACGACAGCAGCTCGAGCGCCCGATGAGGCCGCCACCGGTCGCCTTCGAGCTCCAACAAGCGCGCGATCCGGGAAACGACGTCGTCGCCGGCGCTTCGCAGGCTCATCGCGCCTCCCCTCCGACATCAACACCTTCCGTGTCTTCGCGCACACCCGCCGCGGGCATGAGGTCGCTCAGAACCTGCTCGAACGGCTCGCGCGCGGCACGGCGCACGAGCCGTTCTTTCTGACGGCGCGTGAGGCGCTTGAAGCGGTACTCGGCGCTCATGGCCTCGTGCTTCGTCGCGTAAGCCGCCTGCGCGAGCAGGCGCACGGGAAGGCGGCTGCGCGTGTACTTCGCGCCCGCGCCGGCGTTATGCGCGCGCACGCGTTCGGCGACGTCCACGGTGTAGCCCGTGTACCATGTGCCGTCGGCGCATTCGAGCACGTACAGGTAGAACGACGGATCGTTTTCTGCCCGGGGATCCATGCGCGCTACACGAGCACCTTGACGACGATCTTGCGCACGCAGCATGGGGCGTCGAGCGCGCATCCCGGCTTGTGGGCGTCTTCGGGTGCGAGCACGGCCACGTCGCCCGCACGCAGCACGATGGAGCTGGGACGCTCGGGTGTGCAGTACAGCCCGAAATCGGCGTCTTCGTCAAAGGGCTGTACTTTCGCGAGGCCTTCGAGCGGCGCATACTGCATGACCTCCTCGCCCGACACGACGAACTGCACGTCGTAGTAGCGGCGGTGCGCCTCCAGCTGCTTCTCCTCGGCGGGAACCGTGTCGTATTCCTGCACGTTGGCGAACACGGCGTCCCCGTCGATGTCGACGCGGCCGAGCGGGAGCGACCCGAGGTCATCCCTGTTCAAAAAAGCATACGCCTTCTGAAAACGCGCGGCGAGGTAATCGTTGCCAGCGGCATGGTCGAGGGTGGTAACCAGCATGATCGGTCCTTTCGGTACGGGTGCACGGCGCGCAAAGCGACTCGCAGTATACACCCGAGGACGTCAGCGCGGACGCAACAGAACGTTTGCGCATTCCGCTTGAAGTCTAGAAAGGGATCGTGGACGGCAGCTTGAGCAAGGCAGATAATGACCGTATCGACCCTGCGCCGAAGAGACGGCGCCGTTCATCGAAGGAGCGAGGCATGATCAACAAGTTCTGCAAGAAGCCGCTGTGGGAATGCTCGAAAACCCTGTCCGCCGTCGCCCAGGGGCTCGCGCCCGCCGAGACGGTGATCAAGGGCGCGAAGCTCGTGAACGTGTGCACGGCCGAGATCCAGGAGGACGTGGACGTGGCCATCGCCGAGGGCCGCATCGCCTACCTCGGCCGGGCAGACCACTGCATCGGCGAGGACACGCAGGTCATCGATGCGAAGGGGCAGTACATCGCGCCAGGGTTCCTCGACGGGCACATCCACGTGGAATCGTCCATGATGGGCGTGGGCGAATACGCGCGCGCCGTCGTGCCGCACGGCACCACGGGTATCTACATGGACCCGCACGAGATCTGCAACGTGCTAGGCCTCGACGGCGTGAAGGTGATGGAGGAGGACGCGCGGCGCACGCCGCTCAAGACGATGATCACCACCCCGTCGTGCGTGCCCGCCGTGCCCGGCTTCGAGGACACCGGTTCGTCCATCGGCCCGGACGACGTGGCCGAGACGATGGCATGGCCGAGCGTCGTGGGGCTCGGCGAGATGATGAACTTCCCGGGCATCCTAGGAAGCACGGACCACGCGCATGGCGAAGTGGGTGCCACGCTGGAGGCAGGCAAGATCGTGACCGGCCATTACTCCATGCCCGAGACCGACCGGGGCCTGAACGCCTACATCGCCTCGGGCGTGCGCTGCTGCCACGAGTCAACGCGCCCCGAGGACGTGTTGGCGAAGATGCGCCTCGGCATGTACGCCCAGCTGCGCTACGGCTCGGCATGGAAGGACCTGCCGGTGCTGGCCGAAGCCGTGCTGGCGAACGACATCGACACGCGCTTCGCGACGCTGGTCAGCGACGACACGCACCCGCACACGCTGGTGGCCGACGGGCACCTCGACCACATCGTGCGGGTGGCCGTCGGGCTGGGGATCGACGCGGTGACCGCCATCCAGATGGTCACCATCAACTGCGCTCAGTGCTTCCAGATGGACCACGACCTGGGCTCCATCGCGCCGGGCAAGTGCGCCGACATCGTGTTCTTGGACGATCTGGAGGACCTGAGGGTCACCCGCGTGCTGATCGACGGCGACGTGGTGGCGGAAGACGGCCGCGCCCTGTTCGACCTGCCGCCGTTCCAATTCCCCGACTGGGTTACGCACTCGATGCACCTGGGTCGCGAGCTGACGCCCGCATCGTTCGAGGTGCCCGCACCCGAAGGCGTTGCCGACGGAACCGTGCGGGTGCGCGCGATCGAGATCATCCCCGCCAAGGTCGGCACGTTCGAGGCGCATGTGGACCTGCCGGTCGTGGACGGGCGGCTTGAGTCCGACCTTCAGCAGGACGTGCTGAAGACGTTCGTGTTCGAACGCCATCACGAGACGGGCACGTGCGGCTGCGGCTTCGTGAAGGGCTTCGGCATCAAGCGCGGCGCGATGGCGTCCACCGTGGCGCACGACGCGCACAATTTGCTGGTGGTGGGCACGAACGACGAGGACATGGCCCTGGCCGCGAACACGCTGGCCGCCTGCGGCGGCGGCATGGCGGTGGTCGCCGACGGGGAGATCCTGGGGTTGGTGGAGCTTCCTATCGCCGGTTTGATGGACTCGCTCGACGCCGTAACGATGAGCGAGAAGGTACATGCTTTGGAGGGCGCATGGGCCGAGATCGGCTGCACCATGCCGTCGCCGTTCATGACGATGGCCCTGATCCCGCTAGCATGCCTGCCCGAACTGCGCCTGACGAACCGCGGCCTGGTTGACTGCACGACGTTTGAGTTCGTTGATTTGGTGGTGGAGTAGCGATCCGAAGGACGTCTGCGCCTTTCGCAACTCGGCGCAGACGTCCGACGAGCAAAACTCGGAATCAGCGAATCAATCCGCGTTCTCGATAGGAAGCGACGGCAAGGATCGGTCGCCCCTTCGTTAGGGAGCGACAGAACCTGCCGAAACGCTGCTCGATTTCAACCCGGATACCCTGCTTCTACCCGCGCGCCCGCGAGTGGTACGACCGACCACGCCTCGGCCGTACCACGACAGCTGCGCGCGACTTCAACCCGCGCGCCCGCAAGCTGAACGATGACGTGTCAGCGTTCAGCTTGCCAGCCAACCCGAACAGTTTCAACCCGCACTCCCATGCGGGGAGTGACCCGCGCGTTCTCGAGCACGGAGTACACC